>CAQBGY010000070.1 GCA_948759685.1 uncultured Eubacterium sp. | reverse complement strand
GAGTTATCCTCTGGATGTAAGAGATTTCAGTATGTGGTTTTGAGTGTACAATACACTTATATTTCAGGTAATACCTGATGAAAATATTCCTCGATAGCTCAATGGTAGAGCACTCGGCTGTTAACCGAGGGGTTGTAGGTTCGAGCCCTACTCGGGGAGTTTTTTTGTACGATATCGTACAATTTTGGCTCCTTGGTCAAGCGGTTAAGACATCGCCCTTTCACGGCGGTAACACGGGTTCGATTCCCGTAGGAGTCATTGAAACACGCCGATGTGGCTCAATTGGCAGAGCAGCTGATTTGTAATCAGCAGGTTAACGGTTCGAGTCCGTTCATCGGCTTTTTATTTGGACCTGTAGCTCAGTTGGTTAGAGCAACCGGCTCATAACCGGTCGGTCCTGGGTTCGAGTCCCCGCAGGTCCACTAGGATTAGTGAATTATACTAATTTATATTTATGAATAACCAGCAGATATTTTTATATCTAGATTATGGGATCTTAGCTCAGCTGGGAGAGCATCTGCCTTACAAGCAGGGGGTCACAGGTTCGAGCCCTGTAGGTCCCACTTGTACATGATATGTACAATGCGCCGGTGTGGCGGAACTGGCAGACGCGCAGGACTTAAAATCCTGTTGTGGCAACACAGTACCGGTTCGATTCCGGTCACCGGCATAAAAGAGTATCACATTTGTGATACTCTTTTTCGTTATACTACTACTTGTAATTAAAATGGTTACAAAATTAAATGATGTAAATCAGATAAAAATACGGGAAGAGGAAAGTGTAAAGATATGAAGAATCAGGAGAAAAAACAAAAAAATAAAAAGTATATTATAGATAGAAAGATTATTATTCAAATGAGAAAAGTATTTGAAACTGCTTTTATAGCATCAGTAGTTTGTTTTATGGGATTAGTAACAACAGGGGCAAATACTAATATTGATATTTCAAAAACTGAAATAGTAGATAACCAAATAGAGGAGAGTATTTCTTTTACAAAAATATCAAGTACTAAAAGAGGAACAAAAATAAAATGGAATACAACGAAAAAGTATAAGGGATATGTTATATATAGAAGTATTAATACCGCTAAATTTAAAAAAGTTGATACAGTCAGTAAGAAACAATATGTTGATGAGGATATTGAAACGGGAGAATCGTATCGTTACCAAATTAAACCGTTTTATTATAAAAAGAATAAAAAAGTATATGATAAGAGTAGTATTGTGAGTGGTTCATATCTGGCAAAACCATATGGTGTAGATAATGTTCATGTAGTTACTTTTAAAGATCATAAATATATTTCGTGGGATTTGAACGAATTGGCATCAGGATATAAAATCTTACGGAAAAAAGATAATGAAAGCTGGAAAGAAATAGTAACACTTTCTAAGAATAAAGATGTGTATGAGGACTATGATATCGTTACGACTGGGAAATATCAGTATAGAGTAGCTGCAATAGAAAATGTGGATGGGCAGGATTATATTAGTGTTTATTCTACATCTGTAAACGTAGGTGATTTAAAGGGAATAGATGTATCTTATCATAATGGGAAGATAGATTGGAAAAAGGTCAGAAAAGCCGGTATTTCTTTTGCAATGATTCGTATGGGGTATGGTACTTCAAAAGGTGGTATTATAGATAGTTCTTTAGATTATAATTATAAAAATGCGAGAAAAAATGGAATAAAGGTAGGATTATATTTGTATAGTTATGCAGATAATGTAAGAGAGGCACGGAATGAAGCAAAATTTACTTACAAAATGCTAAAGAAGTATAATAAGTTAGATTTTCCTATGGCCTTTGATTTTGAAAATACATATAGAAATAAGAAGAAATACAAGAAATCTAATACAAAGATAATTACTACATATTGTAATTATCTTGAAAAGAAAGGATTTGATACGAGTGTTTATTCGTATATGGATTTTTTTCATAAGGCGGTAGATTATAAGAAAGTTTCTAAATATGGAATATGGCTTGCGAGATGGACTAACAGCGCAAAGAATTTTTATGACGGAGGACTTCCAAATGTACAGATGTGGCAGTACTCGGCTAAGGGAAAAGTAAGTGGTATAAAGACAGCAGTAGATTTGAATCTGAATATTGTACATTAGTAAAAAATATAAAAAGAGTTGTCTTTTGATATGTATTTATTTTGAAAAGTGATTGACATATAAATTTTATTGGTGTAAAATATGCAATGTCGCTAATTTATGTGACGAATAAGTGCGTGTAGCTCAGCTGGATAGAGCGTCTGGCTACGGACCAGAAGGTCGAGGGTTCGAATCCTTTCACGCACATTAAAGACTTCTGAAAAATCAGAGGTCTTTTTTAATGAATAAAAAAATATATTTATGACATACTACTGATGTAACAAAACAATTGTTTATGTTTAGGAGGTAGTTATGTCAAAGAATTATTCAAATTCACAGAATGCATCTAATTATAGTGATGCAACAGATGCACAGAACAGCACATCTAAAAACAGCACTTCAAAGAATAGTACTTCAAAAAACAGTACATCTAAAAACAGCACATCTAAGAACAGCACTAGCGATAGTACAAATTGTAGATAGCTATTGAAGTGTGAGCCTATGGTATTCAATGAATACCGTAGGCTTTTTACATATCAAATAAAGTTTCTGGTTTTTCAAAATGTTATTTTTTAATTTAAGTACATGCACTTTATAGTATGGAACTAATAGAGTATTATATAATAAAATTTTTGGAGTGTATTGTGGGAAAATTTAGTTTTATATCAATGGAAGAGGCCAGACGACTTGCATTGGATGATGGATATATTGTAGTTGATTTGAGAGGTTCTCAGGAATATTATAAATCTCATATAGAGAATGCTATTAATATACCATCTGCGGATGTGTCACAGATTTTAGAGTTTGGTAAGAAAGATCATACATGGATTTTATATTGCAGGAGAGGTAGTTTTAGTTTTAAATTAGCAAGTGAATTATCAGATTACGGTTATAAGGCTTTAGCAGTGGTTGGCGGATATAGAGAGTGAGACAGTTCTATTCTATTTGTGTAATGAAAATAACTTCATTGACATTGTAAATCAATACGATTATTATGGAATGGGTAATGATAAAATATAGAATATAAGAATGGAAGATAAATGGAAAAATTAACATTAGTAGCGCCTTGTCATTTTGGCGTAGAGTCGGTATTAAAAAGAGAAATCCTGGATTTAGGATATGAAATAATTAAAGTTGAGGATGGCAGAGTGACTTTTGAGGGAGACAGTCTGGCAATATGCAGAGCAAATGTTTTTTTGCGCACAGCAGAGAGAATTTTAGTACAGGTAGGCAGAATTCAGGCAACAACCTTTGATCAGTTGTTTGAAGCTGTAAAAGCTTTGGAATGGGAGAGATTTATTCCAAAAGACGGAAAATTCTGGGTGAAAAAGGCCAGTTCCATTAAAAGTAAATTATTTAGTCCTTCAGATATACAAAGAATTGTAAAGAAAGCAATTGTGGAAAGATTAAAGGCAGAGTATCATATTAATTGGTTTGATGAGGATGGAGCAGAATATCCTATCCGTGTTTTTTTCTTTAAAGATGAAGCTGTTGTTGCATTGGATACGACAGGAGATTCCCTTCACAAAAGAGGATACCGTAAATACACGGCGAAGGCACCAATATCGGAGACATTAGCGGCAGCCCTTATTATGCTCACGCCATGGAAGAAGGACAGAATACTGGTAGATCCTTTTTGCGGCTGTGGAACTTTTCCTATAGAAGCAGCAATGATTGCGGCTAATATTGCTCCCGGAATGAATCGTGAATTTACAGCGGAAAGTTGGACAAATATTATTCCAAAGAAAGACTGGTATGAAGCGGTCAATCAGGCTTGTGATTTAATAAATGAAGATGTTGATGTTGATATTCAGGGTTATGATATTGACCCTGATATGGTTGAATATTCCAGAAAAAATGCAAAGAATGCAGGAGTTGAGCATTTGATACATTTTCAAACAAGACCATTAGAAGAGTTAAGTCATAGTAAAAAATATGGATTTATTATTACCAATCCGCCGTATGGTGAAAGACTGGAAGAAAAAGCTGCTTTAAAACCACTGTATACAAAAATTGGTGAGAGGTATAAGTCTTTAGATGACTGGTCAGCTTTCATTATAACCTCATATGAAAATGCTGAAAAGGATATGGGCATAAAAGCTACAAAAAATCGTAAGATATATAATGGAATGCTGAAGACGTATTTTTATCAGTTTATGGGGGCAAAACCACCCAAGAGAAAATTTAAGGATGAGTAAATGAATAAAAAGAAACTAATTATTATATATTTGCCAATATTAATTTTATTTGTTATTCTGGCAGTTGTATTTTTTATGTTTTCCAGACAGACTGTACAGAAAAGCATGGCGGGAGAAAATGTGGATTCCAAAGAAAATTGGAATCAGATTATGGCAGAAAGTGCTAATCACAAACCGATACATCTGAAAGTAAACAACAGGCAGGTCGAATTAGATGAGAACCAGATTTATATGAGTGAAAATATGAATCTGATGATTCCGTTGAATATAATAAAAGATACATTGAATTGTGCTGAAAATATTTATTATAATAATAGGGTTGTTATTGAAAAAGGAAGTAATATTGCTATTATGTATATCGGTGAAAAACGCATAACTTTCAATGATAATGAATATCACCTAAAAGATAAAATCGCGAAAAAAGAAGGTGTCGTGTATATTCCTGCTACAGTTTTTAGTGAGTATTTTAATTACACATATGAGTGGGACAGCAGGAAAAATGAGGCAAGCCTGAATGACAATGCATTGTCAGATTCTTATTTGCCGGAACGATATAGTTATGTTGATAAAAAACGTGCTGTACCTGTGAAAGATCAGGGAAATTATGGAACATGCTGGGCGTTTGCGACACTTACTGCACTGGAGACATCATTAACACCGGAAGAAAATTATGATTTTTCTGAAAATAATCTGATTTACAATAATGAATTGTCAGATGATATACAGGATGGTGGAGATTATATGATGTCTATGTCCTATCTCATGTCTTGGAAAGGTCCTGTGTTGGAAAAAGATGATCCCTATGGTACTAAGAACAACAATAAAACATGGAACAGTGTAAAGCATGTACAGGAGGCTCAGATTATTCCGGAAAAGGATTATAAACAGATAAAAAATATGGTTTATAAATACGGCGGTGTAGAGAGCTCAATGTATATGTCAATGAGCAGCAGAAATATGTCATCGGTTTATTATAATGAAACGGAATACGCTTACTGTTATAAGGGGAAAAACAAACCAAATCATGATGTGGTCATTATAGGATGGGATGACAATTATTCCAAAGAGTTGTTTAATGACCAGACAATAGAGGGTGATGGAGCATTTATCTGCATGAACAGCTGGGGAGATGACTTTGGATATCATGGTGTGTTTTATGTATCTTATTATGATGATTTGATAGGGACGAATAATGTATGTTACACAAAGATAGAAGATACAGATAATTATAAAAATATTTATCAGAGTGATTTGTGTGGCTGGACCGGTTCCATGGGGTTTGAAGATGAGCAGACTGTTTATTTTTCAAATGTATATACTGCTGAGGAAAAGGAACAGGTGGAGGCTGTAGGTTTTTATGCTACGACCACAGATTTAGAATATGAGGTTTTTGTTTGTCCGAAATATAAAGATGTCAATTCATTAAATAATAGAAATCATGTAGCGGCTTCCGGTATAATAAAAAATAAGGGATATTATACGATTAAGCTGGATAAAAAGTATGACGTGGCGGAAGAACAGAAATTTAGCGTTATTGTGAAAGTGACAAATAAAAAAGATAATAAAATCTTTAAAATGATTCCAGTTGAAATGGAGACCGAATCTATGGAAGGGACAGTAGAATTGTCTGATGGAGAAGGATATTTCAGTGCTGGCGGACTAAACTGGCAGTCAGCTGAAAAGCAGGGATGTAATATATGTCTGAAGGCATATACGTCTAATTAACAGGCGAATAAGTAAAGATATAATGTAAAGGAATATGAATTAAAATAAAAAACACAAAGGATGGATATTATGAAGAAGATTATTTTTGCGACAACCAATGAAAATAAAGTAAGAGAAGTTAATATGATGATGGAAGACTTTGATGTGGAACTTTGTACAATGAAAGCAGCAGGAGTTGATGTAGAGATTGTAGAGGACGGCACAACTTTTGAAGAAAATGCGGTTATCAAGGCAAAGACGGTTATGGAAATTACAGGTGAAATTGCCATTGCGGATGATTCGGGATTAGAAGTAGATTATTTAGACGGTGCACCCGGAATATATTCTGCAAGATTTTTAGGCGAGGATACCAGTTATGATATAAAGAATAACTATATTATTGATAAATTAAAAGATGCAAAGGGAAAAGATCGAAGTGCCAGGTTTGTCTGTGCGATTGCAGTAGCATTTCCTAATGGAGAGGTTGTTACATGTAAAGGCACGATTGAAGGTTTGATTGCCTATGAGCAAAAAGGTAAGAACGGTTTTGGATATGATCCGATCGTATATGTTCCGGAGTATGAAATGACGACAGGAGAAATGGCACCGGAATTAAAGAATAGTATCAGTCATAGAGGAAAGGCTTTGGAGCAGATGAAAGAAATCTTGAAAGGAAGACTTTAAAGCGAATGATAAAAGTGGTTATAATTAGTGATTCGCATGGGAATTTGAATAATGTTCGCAAAATCATGGGAAAAGAACATAATGTGAGTCGGGTAATTCATTTGGGAGATATAATTGGTCAGGAGATGCAATTAAAGGAAATCTGTGGGTGCGAGATAAGTTTTGTGAAAGGAAACTGTGATTATAATGCAGCACATCCACTGTTTGATGTATTGGAAATTGGAAATAATCGTATTTTTATCACTCATGGGCATCACTATGGTGTGAATTTTGGCATAGACAGATTATGTTATGCGGCAAAAGAAAATCAGTGTAATATTGCAATGTATGGTCATACTCATATACCGGATAATTCTGTCTACAGCGGGGTTATTATTGTAAATCCGGGAAGTGTGAGCCAGCCGAGACAATTAAATCATAAACCTACTTATGCATTGATGAAAATTGATGATAAGGGAAAAACAGATATAAGAATACAGTATGTATAAAAAATGAACTAAAATAAAATTAGAACACTTGTGAAATGGTGAAATTCTTAATATAATAAAATTTAAGTATGGACAAATGTAAGCAGCTATGTATAGCTGCTTATTTTTTTCAGGGGATGAAACGTTTCAAAGAGGAACGAACAATAAAAAAGATAGGAGAGAGACTATGAGAAAGCAGAAAATGCTGAAAAAAGCAATGGTATTATTGTGTACAACAGCAATGGTTGTGACAGGAATACCGGTTACAGGAAATGTAACACAAGCAGCAACAGTAGATTTTTACTCAGAAGAAAGTTCCGTTATGCTTGATAAAGGCGGATTTAAAACGGAAGTTTACGGTGTAGGTACCGATGACTGGGGACAGACATGGAAAGACAGAAAGGATACACTGCCGCCGTCAGTAACATATTTGACAGATAATTATCGGGAGACGGTTGGAACAGTGCCTACAAATGACTGGGCAAGTTCTATTGTTTTTGACCAGTATTCAGAATCTTTATATGCACATCCATTGGCTTACAGGGCTGCAAGTAATGGTATGCAGATGGCAGCACCGGCTGTGACTACTTTGAAAAACAGTGTTGATAATGAGCCAATGGTAGAAAGTTATCTCAATGATAATACGGTAGAATTGGTAGTGGGTGGAGAAGGATTTTCTGCAAAAGATGCCAGAGTGGATAAGACGACAGACTGGACTTATGAAATTCTGATGGAAAATAATGCAGGAACATCTTCTATGCGTGCTACTTTGGCGAAGGGAACGCCTTATGCATATTACACTTTTGAAAATTTAAAAGCAACAATTTCATTAGGGGCAGGTGCAACAGATTTGGCAATATATAAGAATTCCACATCTTCTAACTGTCTGGGTGTCAGCCTGAAAAATAAAAAAGATGGCAAAACACATTATTATAGCGTGAACGCACCAAAAGGAACAACATGGACAAATGCAGGCGGAAAACTGACAGCCAATATGCCGGCAAATGCAAAATATTTGTCCATTGCAATATTACCGGATGGCAGTGATGAGGCATGGGGGTTATATGCTCAGTATGCATTTAATTTTATTACAGATACGAAAGTACAGTGGGAATATCTTAAAAATTCTTCAAAATTAGTTACAAAATATAGTGTTACAACAAAAAATATGGAAACAGGAGCAGTTGGTGGAGATACAATTATTGCACTGTATCCACATCAGTGGCGTTATTCAGAAGAAGCATATACCAAGTATACTTATGATACTGTACGTGGAACAATGAAAACTATTGTTGGAACAGAATATGTTACACAAATGTCATACAACGGAATATTGACTGGACTTCCGGTGACAGACGATGAAACTACCATAGGACAAATAAAAGATCAGTTAGGATACTTATATGATTATAGAAAGCACAAAGATGATCCACAATGGATTTGTTTTTTGGAAGGTCAATATGGTGGATATGATACATACTGGGTAGGAAAGAATTTAAATACTTTAGCAGATGCAATATGGCTTTCAGGTCAGTTTGACGAGGATAAAGATATGAAGGTCATTACAGATGAAATGGTTGCGGGTGTAGAAAATTATCTTCAGTTCTGGTTTGATCCGTATTCAGGTTATATCAGTGGTGACTTTATTGATGATTATTTCTATTATAATGAAGACTATGGAACATTGATTGGTTATCCTGCATCTTACGCTACAGATCAACAGTTAAATGATCATCATTTCCACTATGGATATTGGATTAAGGCAGCAGCTGCTGTTGCGATGAAAGATCCGGAATGGGCAAAAGAATGGGGTGGTATGGTTTATGAGATGATTAGTGATTTTGCCAATACCAATCGGGATGGAAGCAGTTTTAATAAAAATAGTCCTGCTAAATATCCTTTCCTTAGAAATTTTGATATTTATGAAGGCCATTCATGGGCATCAGGTGTAGCAAATTATGAGTATGATGAGAATGGAAAATTATTAACTGAAAAAGGTGGTCTTAGTGGTGGAAATAATCAGGAATCATCATCAGAGGCAGTGAATGCATGGGCATCCCTTATTATGTGGGGTGAAGCCGTAGGAGATGAACAGATACGTGACCTCGGTATTTATATGTATACAACGGAAATTGCGGCAATCGAAGATTATTTCTATGATGTTCATGATGAAATTTTCACAGATGGGTATGAAGATAAAGATAATTTTAATTTACAGATTGTTTCAAGATTATTCGGAGGCCGTTATGACCATACAGCATGGTGGACAGAAAATCCTATAGAAGCATCAACAATCTCTATGCTGCCAATTACAGGTGCATCTCTTTATTTAGGGAAATATCCTGAGAAAGTAAAATCAGTCGTGGACAGTATTGGTGAAAACAGTATGCAGTGGACCAATTTTGTAAATAATAAAGATGCGATTGTAGATAGATTTGCCGGTGGCATGGATATGCTGACAAATCATGATGTTAATCAGGATATTGTGGCAGAGTATTATGCATTTTACGATGCAGATGCAGCATTAAAAATGTATGATGTTAGTGATGATGGAAGAATAGAAAATGGTGAGTCCAGAGCCCATACTTTAGGGTATATTACTAGTCTGAAGAAATATGGAACACAGGATTTCTCAATTACTGCAAGTTCACCGTTTGCAGTTGTATTGAATAAAGATGGTGTAAAAACGTATGTAGTAGAAAACCATACAAAAGAAGACCAGAGAATCTATTTCTCAGATAAAACATATGTAGATGTTCCTGCGAATTCTACTTATGAAGGTCCGAAAATGGGAAATGGTGAAAATCCGGAAACAGATGCAAGTGAACTTTTAGGAAATACACAGAAAGTGAATTTAGAAGTTTATCTGGAAAACTATGCAGGAACAGGTTATGACAAGAGCAACAGACAGATTAATGTAAAGGCAGACACAGAAACTTATACATACCAGCCACAGAATATCAGTGGATTTACATTTGATGCAGCCAATGCAAATAATGTTTTAACGGCTCCAGTGAAAGAAGATAATTCAGGAACAATAAAAGTTTATTATAAACGTAACAGTTATACTGTTCAGTATTCGTTAGCTGGTGGTACAATTAGTGGAAATAATCCTGCTTCTTACAGATATGGAAGTACGATTGCGTTAAATCCGGCTGTAAAAGAAGGTTTCCGTTTTGAAGGCTGGTATACAGACGCACAGTATACAAACCAGATTATGGGAATTACTGAGTCTACAGCAGGGAATCTGGTACTTTATGCTAAGTTTTTAGATGAATCAACGATATCCAGTTATACGGTAGAGTATTATAAGCAGAAAGAAGAAAGAAATGGATATGAGATTGTTTCGGAAGATACGAAGACAATCAGCAGTATTATTGGAACTAAAGTTTCAGCTGAAGCAAAGAATTATGATGGATATGTATTAAATTCTAATTCCGTAACAGAAGGTACTGTTTTAGCAGATAATAAACTGGTACTACGTTTATATTATGATTTAGAAAAAGGAAATGGCGGCGAGTTAACAGAAGGCAGAGGAGCATTTATTGGAGCGGATAATAGTCTTACATTTGTAATTAATGATGCACAGGATAAATCTATGGCATTGGTATATTATAAATTATGTGATAATAAGACAGAGGCACAGAGTGTATTTGACAGTGCAGTATCAAGTAATGGTGCAGGAATGCCGGGATACTATATGGATAAAGAAGGAACAGCCTTTAAAAAGAATATAGGAAAAGTTCAGGACAGCCAGTATGTGGTATACCGCTTTAATATTCAGGATCAGGAATTTACAGACTGGGTTATGGTTTCTGTTGCAGAGCTGAAAGATCAGAGCACACAGAAGAAGAAAGCAGATTATCGTGTACGTTATTACCTGCAGAAAGCAGATTTTAGCGGATATGAAGAAAAGAGCGATGCATCAGAGAAATTTACAGGCATTGTCGGCGAAGCTGTTGTGGCGAAAGTAAAAGCCTTTAACGGATACAGTATCAATACAGCGAAAAGTAAGTTGACAGGTGTAGTTAAGGATGATAATTCTTTGGAATTGGAAGTTTATTATGATAAAGAACCAGAGACAACAGTTCCTCCTGTTACTACACCGGCACCAGTTGAAACAACCACTGAAAATGGTGTTACTACACCGGAGACAACGACACCTGATGTAACAGGAGGAGGCACAGACCAGACAACAACACCGGATGTAACTGGAGGTAATACAGATCAGACAACTACTCCGGGTGTGACTGGTGGGGAGGATAAAAATCCTACAACTACAGCAAAAATAAGTGTTACTACGAAGAAAGTAAAACCACCGAAAAAAGTTAAGAGACTTAAGATTAAGAAGAAGGCTCGTAGAAAAATTAATATTAAGTGGAAAAAAATTAAAGGAGTACGTGGTTATCAGGTAGCAATCCGTATTGGTAAAAAAGGAAAGTTTAAAGTCAGAAAAACAATCAGAAGAAATAAGAACCGCTATATTAAAGCAAGACTGAAAAAGAAAAAAGTATATTACATCAAGGTAAGAGCTTATAAAGTGGTTGGAAAGAAAAAAATATATGGCAAGTATTCAGCTGTAAAAAAATATAGAGTTAAATAGTATTTTCAAATAAATTATTCTGATAAAAAGATGCCTTTTTCCTGTAAATCCAGTGCTTCTAAAGGCGAAAAGATTTACAGGAAAAAAGGCATTAAAAAAAAATAAAAAAATTTACAAATTTTGCTTGACTTTATTGTGACCTTCACTTATAATAACTCTTGCGCTGTGAAAAATAAGCATAGCAATCCGGGGTGTGGCTCAGCTTGGCTAGAGCGCCTGATTTGGGATCAGGAGGCCGCAGGTTCGAATCCTGTCACCCCGATATATGCGGGTGTAGTTCAGTGGTAGAACACCAGCCTTCCAAGCTGGATATGTGGGTTCGATTCCCATCACCCGCTTCTATATGAAATATATAGCTTGTGTCCGTAGCTCAGCTGGATAGAGCAACGGCCTTCTAAGCCGTGGGTCGGGGGTTCGAATCCCTTCGGGCACACTTTCTGGATTAAACCAGAGGCATGGTGGCTATAGCGCAGTTGGTTAGCGCGCCAGATTGTGGCTCTGGAGGCCGAGGGTTCGAATCCCTCTAGCCACCTTACACAATGGGCTATCGCCAAGCGGTAAGGCACAGGACTTTGACTCCTGCATTCGCTGGTTCGAATCCAGCTAGCCCAGTTTCATGGGTTAGATACTCATAATAGAATAAATAATAAGGGGCACTAGCTCAGATGGTAGAGCACTTGACTTTTAATCAAGTTGTCGGGGGTTCGAATCCCCCGTGCCTCACTTGAAAGGGAAACGATATTTGTTACTATAAGTAATGGATATCGTTTTTTTGTTTAAATCTTATTTAAAATAAAAAGAGTGGTGATGTTTTTATTGGCTTTGGGATAATTGTATTAAAAACGATTTCGTGATAAACTACAAATATCATTGGGGGGTAATAACCATCGAGTGAATTTATAAAAAAGAAAGACCAACTATCAAAAGTCAATAGGTAAGAGAAAATAAGTTTTTGAATA
>CAQBGY010000069.1:3808-12734 GCA_948759685.1 uncultured Eubacterium sp. | reverse complement strand
ATAAAGGCACTGTTTGATGCAGACATAGACAGATTAAAAGATATTGCAAATCAGCAGTTGTTTGGATAGGAGGTAATGCCATGGAATTAGAATATACTTATGGCGTTGCCAGAATCAGAGCTTTAGAGAGCAGTCTTTTTACAGACGATACAATTACAGCTTTGCTGCAGTGCAAAACATATGATGATTGTATTAATTTCCTACGGGATAAAGGCTGGGGAAATGGAAGCCCTGAGCAGACACTTCCGGAAATGTTAAGTGAAGAGAAGGCAAAAGCACAAAAAGTTCTAAATGATTTAGTAGAAGACAGAGATGCGATTGATATTTTGACAATCAAGGATGAGTTTCACAATTTAAAAGCGGCAATTAAACAGGTCTGCACAGCAGATGAAACAGAGGACATTTATTATTCTCATTGTAAGTTAGAACCGGAATACCTTCAAAACTGTATCAAACAGGGGGAATACAGCAGTCTTCCGGATAACATGGCATCTGCAGCAAGAGAGGCTACAGAGGTTCTGTTAAAAACAGGAAGTGGTCAGCTTTGTGATGTGATTATTGACAGGGCAGCATTAGAGGCAATCAGAGAAGCCGGAAATAATTCTGAAAATAGTCTGATTAAAAAATATGCAGATTCCCAGGTGATGACAGCGGATATTAAAATCGCTGTCAGATGTGCTACAACAGGAAAAGATAGTCAGTTTACAAAGAAGTGCCTTGTTCCATGTAATGGAATCAGTGTAACAGATTTGACAATGGCAGTGGAGAATGGTATTACAGGTGTCTGTGATTATCTGGAGAGTGTAGGCTTGTCAGATGCAGTACAGGCTTTTAAAAAGTCAAAATCTGTATTTGAATGTTGGTGCGACAATAAAATTATTGAAGATATCAAACCGGAAAAATATAATGCATTTTCGATTGGTCCGATTGTAGCTTACATGATTGCCAGAGAAAATGAGATAAAAACGGTTAAGATTATATTGTCAGGAAAATTAAACGGATTTGATAATGAGTTTATCAAGGAAAGGGTAAGGGTGATGTATGCTTAAAGCAGCAGTAATGGGCGATTATGATAGTATATATGGCTTTGGGGCTCTTGGTCTTGATATTTATCCTGCGGATGATAAGGCAGAAGCTGCACATTTGCTAAGAAAACTGGCAGGCGGGGAGTATCCGATTATATATATAACAGAAGCGCTGGCAGGACAGATAGAGGAAGAAATAGAAAAGTATAAAGAAATGGTCACACCGGCAATTATTTTGATTCCCGGTGTATTGGGAAATACAGGAGCGGGCGTACAGGGAGTCAAAGATTCTGTAGAACAGGCCATTGGTTCGGATATTGTTTTCGGAAATAAGTAGGAGGCAAAGCATGGAATTGAGCAAAGGAGTAATAAAAAAAGTGGCAGGACCATTGGTTATCGCCGATGGGATGCGTGATGCCAATATGTTTGATGTGGTTCGTGTAAGCGACAAAGAACTGATTGGCGAGATTATTGAGATGCATGGAGATCAGGCGTCTATTCAGGTTTATGAAGAAACAACCGGCCTGGGACCAGGGGAGCCTGTTGTATCAACAGGGGCACCAATGTCCGTTGAACTGGGACCGGGATTAATTGGAAGCATTTATGATGGAATACAGAGACCTTTAGATGATATCATGAAGGTTTCAGGCAACCTTTTAGAGCGTGGTGTTCAGGTTCCCTCTCTGAAAAGAGAACTAAAATGGGAGTTTGTGCCGACAGCAAAGAAGGGAGACGTAGTTGAAGCAGGAGATATTCTTGGAACTGTGAAAGAAACTGCAGTAGTTACCCAGAAGATAATGGTACCTTATGGTATCAAAGGACAGATTACAAGCATCAATGCAGGAACATATGATGTAACAGAAGTGATAGCGACCATTCAGACAGAAGAGGGCGAAAAAGAAGTGACATTGATGCAGAAATGGCCTGTTAGAAAGGGACGTCCTTATAAGGAAAAGAAAAATCCGAATAAGCCATTGATTACGGGACAGAGAGTTGTAGATACATTATTCCCGATTGCCCGAGGCGGTGTTGCTTCTGTTCCGGGACCATTTGGTAGTGGAAAAACAGTTATCCAGCATCAGTTAGCAAAATGGGCAGAGGCTGATATTGTTGTATATATCGGCTGTGGAGAGCGTGGAAACGAGATGACAGACGTTTTGAATGAGTTCCCAGAGTTGAAAGATCCAAAGACAGGACAGTCTCTGATGGAGAGAACAGTTTTGATTGCAAATACATCAGATATGCCGGTTGCAGCTAGAGAAGCATCTATCTATACAGGTATTACGATTGCTGAATATTTTAGAGATATGGGATTTTCTGTAGCATTAATGGCGGATTCGACATCCCGTTGGGCAGAGGCACTTCGTGAAATGTCCGGTCGTTTGGAGGAAATGCCGGGAGAGGAAGGATATCCTGCATATCTTGGAAGTCGTTTAGCACAGTTCTATGAGCGTGCAGGCGATGTTGTAACCTTAGGTAAGGAAGGAAGAGACGGAGCATTATCTGTGATTGGTGCAGTATCTCCTCCAGGCGGAGATATTTCTGAGCCGGTATCTCAGGCAACACTTCGTATTGTAAAAGTGTTCTGGGGACTTGATTCCGCTCTTGCTTACAAGAGACATTTCCCGGCAATTAACTGGTTGACAAGTTATTCTCTTTATGTGGACAGTATTGGTCCATGGTTTACAGAGAATGTAGATTCGAAATGGTTGGAACTTCGTCAGAAGTTGATGAGCCTGCTCCAGGAGGAAGCGGAGTTAGAAGAGATTGTAAAAATGGTTGGTATGGATGCTTTATCCGCACCGGACAGATTAAAGATGGAAGCAGCGCGTTCTATCAGAGAGGATTATCTGCATCAGAATTCTTTCCATGAGATTGATACTTATACATCTCTGAAAAAACAGCAAATGATGATGGAACTGGTTATCGGATTTTATGAGCAGTCAGCGGAAGCATTAAGCGAAGGAGCAGATGTAGAAGGATTAATTAAGATGCCTGTTCGTGAAGCGATTGGCAGATTTAAATATACTCCGGAGGATAGCCTTGATCGTGAGTTCACAAGAATAAATAATCAGTTATCTGTAGAGATTGCAAATACATTCAGTAAGGAGGAATTCTAAAATGCCAAAAGAGTATAGAACAATACAGGAAGTCGCAGGTCCATTGATGCTTGTGCGGGATGTAGAAGGTGTGACTTACGACGAATTGGGTGAAATAGAACTGGCAAACGGCGAAACACGCCGCTGTAAAGTTTTAGAGGTCAATGGAAATAATGTACTGGTTCAGTTGTTTGAAGATTCAACAGGAATCAATCTTTCAAACAGTAAGGTAAGATTTCTTGGCAGAAGTATGGAGCTTGGCGTATCTATGGATATGTTGGGACGTGTATTTGACGGACTGGGAAATCCAATCGATAATGGACCGGAAATACTTCCTGACGAGAGAAAAGATATTAACGGAATTGCTATGAATCCTGCAGCGAGAAATTATCCGTCTGAGTTTATACAGACTGGTATTTCAGCAATTGACGGATTGAATACATTGGTTAGAGGACAAAAACTTCCGATTTTCTCGGCATCCGGTCTGCCGCATGCGAATCTTGCAGCACAAATTGCCAGACAGGCAAAAGTTATAGGTACTGACGAACCTTTTGCTGTAGTATTTGCAGCAGTCGGTATTACGTTTGAGGAGTCCAATTTCTTTGTAAATAGTTTTAAAGAGACAGGGGCGATAGACAGAACGGTTATGTTTATGAATCTGGCAAATGACCCTGCAGTAGAACGTATTGCGACACCTCGTATGGCACTTACGGCGGCAGAGTATCTTGCTTTTGAAAAGGGAATGCATGTATTGGTTATCATTACAGATATTACCAATTATGCAGATGCACTTCGTGAAGTATCAGCAGCCAGAAAGGAAGTGCCGGGCAGACGAGGTTATCCGGGATACATGTATACAGACCTTGCTACATTGTATGAGCGTGCAGGACGTCAGAGGGGAAAAGACGGAAGTATTACAATGATTCCGATTCTCACGATGCCGGAGGATGACAAGACGCATCCAATTCCTGACTTAACAGGATACATTACAGAGGGTCAGATTATATTAAGCCGTGAACTTTATAGAAAGGGCGTGACTCCGCCTATCGACGTTTTACCTTCATTATCCCGTCTAAAAGATAAAGGTATTGGTGAAGGAAAGACGAGAGAAGACCACAGTAATGTAATGAATCAGTTATTCTCTGCCTATGCCAGAGGAAAAGACGCCAAAGAATTAATGACGATCTTAGGCGAGGCGGCGTTATCTGACATTGATTTGATATATGCAAAGTTTGCAGATGAGTTTGAGAAAGAATATGTTTCCCAAGGTTATGATGCAAACCGTTCGATTATAGAAACAATGGATATTGGATGGAAACTCCTATCCATGCTTCCTAAGTCAGAATTAAAACGTATCGATGATAAATACTTAGAAAAGTATTACAATAAATAAAGAAAGGACAGTTTATGGCAGGTACAAGAGTAAATCCAACCAGAATGGAACTTACAAAGCAAAAAAAGAAGCTTACATCGGCCACCAGAGGGCATAAACTTTTAAAAGATAAACGAGATGAACTGGTTCGTCAGTTTATGGATTTGATAAAGGTGAATATGGACTTACGGTTAAAGGTTGAGAAGGGCTTAAAAGCTGCCAATATGGAATTTGCTGTAGCAAGAGCAGGAATGAGTGACGAAGTCTTAAATACGGCATTGATGGCTACGAGCAAAACGCTGGAAATAAAGCAGGACATCAAAAACATCATGAGTGTTGATATTCCACAGTTTTCTGCGAAGGGTGACATAAGCGGCAATGATATTTATTCTTATGGATATGCATTTACGGCAGGTGATTTGGATGATGCCGTGTATTCTTTGTCGACAGTTTTTTTAGATATGTTAAAGCTGGCAGAGGTCGAGAAGTCCTGTCAGTTGATGGCAGCGGAAATAGAAAAGACAAGAAGAAGAGTAAATGCTCTTGAACATGTAATAATTCCGGAAGCTTTGGACAATATAAAATATATAACGATGAAGTTAGATGAAAATGAACGTAGTACACAGATTCGTCTAATGAAAGTTAAAGATATGATGATTGAAGAAAATATTAAAGCGAAACAAAGTCAGGTGTAGGAAATCAGGCTCATGACTGAAAATACATTAGACAGAGTGGAACTGGATAAGGGGTTGTTATGAGAATACTGTTTTATGATACAAAAAAGTATGATAAAGAGTCTTTTGATAAGATTTTACCAAAGTACGAAGGCATAGAAATAGAATATGTTGAGGCGGACATTTCTGAACGTACGGCGAAATATTCAAAAGGATTTGACGCAGTCTGTGCATTTGTAAGTTCAGATTTAAGCAAAAAAGTTATTGAAGTTCTGGCAGAAAATAATATAAAGCTGATTCTTATGAGATGTTCCGGATTTAATAACATTGATTTAAAAGCGTGTGAAAAACATGGGATAACGATTCTCAGAGTACCGGGATATTCTCCGGAGGCTGTGGCAGAGCATGCAATGGCATTGGCATTAGCGTGCAACCGCCATATTCATAAAGCTTATATTAAAGTCCGCGAAAATAATTTTAGTCTGGTAGGTCTGAAAGGTTTTAATTTTCACCAAAAGACTGCCGGAATTATTGGGACGGGAAAAATCGGAGCAGCAATGTGCCGTATTTGCAGAGGATTTGGTATGAGAGTTATTGCTTATGATATTTACCAGAATCCTGAACTGGATTTTGTAGAATACGTAGAATTGGACAAGCTGTTAGAGGAAAGTGATTTGATTTCCCTGCATTGTCCGTTGACAGATGACTCTTATCATATTATTAACTCAAAAAGCATTAAGAAAATGAAGGACAATGTAGTATTAGTTAATACATCAAGGGGAGCGCTGATAGATACGGTAGATTTAATTAAAGGAATCAGAGACCACAAGTTCCAAAGCGTTGGACTCGATGTTTATGAAGAAGAAACAGAAAATGTTTTTGAAAACAGAGAAGATGATATTTTGGAGACTTCCGTAACTTCAAGGCTGCTATCTTTTCCGAATGTTATTATCACATCACATCAGGCATTCCTGACGGAGGAAGCTCTTGATGCAATCTGTTATACGACAATGGAAAATGCCAAGGCATATATGAAAGGCGATATTATTGAAAATAATATTGTAAAATAATGTATATAAATGAAATATCCTGATGAGTATTTTTACGGTTACAATTTTTTGTAATTGTAACCGTAAAAATATTCGTCAGGATTTTTTTCTATAATAGAAAAATCCTTTGGAATTCCTATTATAGAAAAATGCTCCGCAGGATCGCAGAGGCGCGGAAGTGTATTGGTTCTTATGAACCTGCGCCTCGCGCGAAAGTTGACAAGCGAACTCTTTATTCCTGATAAACAGGTGTAATTTTTTTATTAAAGGGTATCATTTTTTAGCGGATGTTGTTATTGAAAATGTTGTCATGTTATAATTTTCATGGCTTTAAAATAACAATATAGGAGGAAATATAACATGAAGAAATTAATTTTATTGGCAGCAGTTTTGGTAGCAACAGTTGCACTGGGAACGACAATCTCTGCAGCCCCAATTGATTTGAATGTTAATAATATGGAAATTAAATGGTCTGATGAGTTTGATGGTACGGAATTAAACCGCTCTTATTGGACACCGCAGATTGGCAATGGTTCTGCGTACGGCATAGCTGGTTGGGGAAATAATGAAAAACAGAATTATAAAGAGGATAATATTTCTGTGTCAAATGGAACGATGAAAATTACTGCAAAGTATGAGCCGACTACATATATGGGAAACAATTATAATTGGACTTCGGCTAGAATTACTAGTAATCAATTAGTTCATGTAGGCTTAGGTTATGTTGAGGCTAGAATTAAGATTCCTTCATCTCAGGGAATTTGGCCGGCATTTTGGATGTTAGGAACTAACGGAAAGACATGGCCTGCGAATGGTGAGATAGATATTATGGAAGCGTTTAATACAAGACCAACATTACAAAGTACTATTCATTATCCGAATTGGTCTGGTAAAGATGTTTATACGTTTTCCTATACTGACAAATATGACAAAACACAGTGGCATACATTTGGATGTTATAGAGATGGAAAAGTAATTGCTTTTTATATTGATAGAGTTCTTTTACACGAGTTTTCTACAGAGGATTTAGCAACAGGCGCGATGGCTGGTAAACGTTCTGTATTAAATGATGATTATTATATCTTATTTAATATTGCCTGCGGTGGAAATCTGGCAGGTGGAGTCCCTCCATATAATCCAGAATGGAAAGCAGTGATGGAAGTGGACTATGTAAGATATTATAAAGAAAAACCGGCTCAGAATATTCAACCGACAACAAAGAAAGATGTGCCAATAACAAAAATCACAAAGCCGGAAAGAGTAAAAATTACACAGGCAAAGAATGTTAAGAAGAAAAAAATAAACATCAAGTTTAAAAAGATAAAAGGTGTAAAAGGATATCAGGTTCGTTGGTGTGATAATAAAAAGTTTAACGGATATGAAGAGAAAAGAACATCAAAGACAAAGTACACATTAAGAGGATTAGAAAAGAAGGCAACATATTTTATTAAAGTCAGAGCATATAAAGTATCTAGTGGCAGAAAACTTTATGGGGCATGGTCTAAAGTGAAAAGGGTTAAGATTAAAAAATAAATGTAAAGAATCCTGGATATTGGAGTGATCCGATATTTGGGATTTTTTTCTGTACAATTTTTCGGTAAACAAGGTGTCCTTTTATAATGAAATATGTTAAAATGATAAATGGCAAATTGAAAGTTTATAAAAAGATGAAAATAGTATGAAAGTTAGCATTTCATTATGAATTATATGGTCGTATTAACGGCGGAATGGAGATTACTATGAAAGAAAATACAAATGTAGAAAAAGAAATTTTAAAAACATTGGAAAAAAATTTATGGACTTATGGAAGTCCGGTTATTTTTGAAACGTGTGTAATATGCGAGAGTTCTGAAGAAGCAGCAGTAGATTTTTCATTAACATTTGCTAATATTTTTGAGAAAACTATAGAAGAAATGACAATAAAGATACATATTATAGATTCTGAGGGACAAGAGAATAAGGCGGAACATAATTATACAGACTTGAAACTTGGATATTTACAATCAAAGTCAGAAGTAATTACCATATCTGCTGATATACATAGTGACACAAATGTATCTGTTTCCGTTGGTAAAGTAGTGTTTGATGATGGAACGGTTTGGAAAAAAGAAGAAGCTGTTTATGAAAGTACAGGAGATATTGAAGATCTTGAGGTGTTTGCCAAGGCGAAAAATAAGGATTATGAAGATAATTATATTATAGCAAAAGAAGATATATCAAGAGAAGACTATATTAATATGGGCAATGGTATTGAAATATTAAAACGTATTTCATGGTATAAGGATTCAGAAAAGATTTTAAGGGATACTGAGCATAAATATAATGCATTAAAGAATACAGAAGAAAGAAGAAAAAGAATCGAGGATAAAAAAGCTCATAGAAGAAAATCAGTTAAAAAGAAATACATTATCACATCTGTTATCACAGTTGTAATTGTTGGTATTATTGCTGCCGGAGTAATGGCTTTCATGATACCAAATAACAAATATAAAGATGCAAAGAAAATGTTGAGTGATAAAAAATATGAACAGGCTGTAAAAGAATTTTCAACATTAAAAGGTTTTCTGAAGAGTGAAGCATATTTATCGGAAGCATATTATAATCTCGGATTACAGTCAATGGAAAAAGACGAACAAACAGCAATAGATTATTTTAAAAAGAGTCATGATGCAGACAAAAAATCGCAGCATGGTATAATGGCAGGGGC
>CAQBGY010000069.1:0-3798 GCA_948759685.1 uncultured Eubacterium sp. | reverse complement strand
GGTGCATTTTTGGATTATTACGACGGTGTGGCAGCATTAGATTCAAAAGAATACGATAAATCCATGGAGTTGTTTAAGGCGAGTGCAAATGCAGCTTCCGATTTTAACTTAGTAAATAAGGCGAGTGCAGGAATGGCACAAGTTTATTATCTAAAGGGTGATTATAATACAGCGTGGAATACAATTAAAAATGTATTTGCAAAGGATCAGTCTTATGAGGGTGTGTACGGGACATATGGCTATGCATATGCAAAAAAACTGGTAGACAGCGGGAAAATAAAAGAAGGTATGACGCTTTATAAAGAAATTGCCCAGTATACGAAAGCGGAAAATTTAAACGAGAATGTTTATAAACAGGCAGTTAAATTAGGTGAAAGTGGTAAAATGACGGAAGCTGTGAATTTGCTGAAGTCAGTAAGAAAAGAAAATAAAAAAGCTGATAAGTTATATCAACGTATTAAGAATTTTGAATATAAAGTAAGATTCTGGGTAGGAACATGGAGTCATAAGGGAATTGTAAACGGTGAGAAGAAAGTATATAAAATTTATATCTCAACAGTATTGTTTAAAGGAGAGCCTTGTTTAAGAATTAAAGACCAAAATAATAAAGTACTAGGATTTGATACAGTAATCAGTAGTAAAAATAAGGTGTCTCAAATTGAGATAGGTACTTATAAACTTCACTTTAAATTAAGAAAATTTCATAATCAGAAGTTTGCTTATACTTTAAAGGGAGGTAAGAAAATGATTCGTGCTCAAAGGTACGATAAGAAAACATATACTTCAAAATATAAAAAGAAATCAAAATAAGTGAGACAGTAGGGGAATGAAAAGAATAAAGTTAAAAGTAATGGCATTACTGTTGATATTGATAATGTTATACAGTAATGCCATGGTTATGGCAAATGAAGAGCGGGATAATCTTAAGGTACTTCCTATAAAGGAAAATGTAAAATTATTATCACATGTTACAGAATTAGATACCAGTAAATATGTAACCATAGAACAAGCAGCTAATCAGGTCAGACCAAAGGTGGCAAAGAATAAAAAAAATATAAATGTATTTTTAAAAACTACTATAGCCTCTCCGGAAAAGGTTTATGAAAAATTTAAATCTGAACTTACTAAAGAAACAGGTGACAGCAGTGAAGGGGATTATATGTATTGGAATATAAAACAGGAAGTTCCAAACTATATTTATTTCCCGTTAACTGAAAAGGGGAAAACATTTTATTACTATGAGTTTCAGATTTATTATGAGTATTATACAACTCTGGCACAGCGAAAAAAACTCGACAAGAAAATAAAGTCTGTTATTAAGGAATTGGAAATTCGTGATGGAATGTCTAATTATCATAAGGTAAAACGAGTTTATGAGTATATTTGCAGAAATGTCCAATATGCATATAATTCCGAAAGTAATATTACATTTACAGCGTATTCGGCATTGTTTTATAAAAACGCAGTATGTCAGGGATATGCGCAATTAATGTATAAGATATTGAGAGAGGTTGATGTGCCGGTCCGCTTAATTCCCGGATATGCAAACGGAGAATTGCACGGATGGAATATTGTAAAGATAGGTAAATATTTTTATAATGTTGATGTTACTTGGGATGCAGGCAACTATCAGAAAGGATATGGTTATAAAAATTTTTTGAAAGGTGATAATTTTTCTAATCATATTCGTTTTGACAATTATAATGATTATATATTCTATGGGAAATACCCAATGGCAAAGTATGATTATAAATCTGACAAAAAACAATTTTCTACGAAAAGTAAAAGAGCAAAGTTCAAAATAAAAAGTCCTAAGATTATTAAAATTAAAGGCAACAGGCTTGTATTAAAAAAAATAGAAAATAAAGTGAAATATATAATACAATTTTCAACAGAAAGAAACTTTAGGAAAGCAAATAAGATTTTGACGAAAAAGACGAAGGTTAAAATATTAAAACTAAAAAAGAATAAAAAATATTTTATACGTTATAGAGCTCTCAAAAAAATGCAGGGGAAAACAATATATACAAAATGGTCAGATAGAATGGATATCTTGGTTTCATAAACGATGTAAATAGAAAATAAAGGAAAATGAAATGTTTTTATAAAAAAAGATACTAAAATAAAAATATTGCACTATAAAAAATACACCATTATATATAAAATATACTTAGATTATGGATAGGAGACACAAATAGAAAAACTGACAGAGTTATATTCATGAGATTAATGATTCTTAATAAGGAAGGAGATTTGAAATGAACAGACGTTTCAAAAAAATAATTGCAGTTGTTTGTGCAATTGCAATGGTTGTAACATCAGTAACAGTTTACAGAAGTGCTGATGTAAAAGCAGCAGAACCGGATTGGTCAACAATTACTTGGGCTGGCGATGGTGCTGAAGGTGGAGCTTTAGCAAATACATATAAGTTTTACAGTGCAGAAGGTGAACTGGTTAATATTCAGAAACCTGGATTTGCAAATGGAAGTAGTTTTTATGTGACTTTTCCTGCTGGAATCAGTGAGTGTTCATTAGGAACAGAAAATTATGATATCCAGGGAGCTGGAATTGCTATTCATGTAAATGTATTTGTTAAGAAAGTAACAGAGTTTACAGTTACATATGCTGGTGGTGTTTCTACATGTTATGTATATAATGAAAAAGGAGAAGAAGGTGAAACGACAACTCCTGATCCTGATGCACCTACGACTATTCCAGTACCGACAACTACACCGGTACCAACAACTACACTGGCACCGATTACTACAGTTCCAGGTGTGGAATTTGATCCAAGTACAATTACAGATTGGACAAAGGTTATGAATTCAACAACATTGTCATATTGCGTAATGGATGGAAAAATTAGTAAAGTAAGTGTAAAACCTGAAATGCATGGAGATACATTTTATGCTGCATTTGCTTTAGCAGCAAAGTTTAAATCAGTTACATTGAATGATGAAGCAGTTACACCAAGAGATGGTGCAGATATTGAAATTCCAAAGACAAGTTTTAAAGAAGGATTTAATAAACTTGAAGTTACAGATTTTTATGGAAATGAAACAGTTACTATGTGGGTTAAAGCTGAAAAAGAAGCTGAAACAACAACACCAGAATCTACAACTCAAGCTCCATATGTAGATGGTGCAGTTTTAGTAGATGATTCAGGCGTTAAGGAAGTTCCAGCCTTCACAGGAGGAGATTATTGGCAGGCTGAATTTAATAATGCACCCGTAAACTATGTTGAAGGTAAGAAATACGTTGCAGAGGTTGTTGTATCATCGAATGTTGATAAGAAGATTAAGTTAATATTCCAAAGAGTTAATATTTGGGATTTTGTTGATGCTGATGCAGGTTATGAAGTTGACATTGCAGCAGGAAGTAAAGTAAAGATTACATATGTATTTGAAGCAACAAAGAGTACAGATAATGGTAATTTTGATATTTATTTAGGCTCAGTTGCTGAAGCTGCAACATTGGATTTTGAGACAAAAAAACTTACAACATATAATGAAGTTCCAGAAGGTGTAGTTACAGGTGTTGAGGTTCTTTCAGACCCTGCGCCAACAAATAAGGTAACAATTGATGGAGAAGAAGTAACTGTAGAAGATGGCAAGGTAACACTTGGTGATGCTGAATATGGATATTTCTGTGACGGAAAGATGTATGCACCGAATACAGCAGTTGAAGTTGCAGAAGATATGGCGTTTACATCTGTAAAAGAATTATCTGTATCAATGGCAAACGGAGCAGGAATCAGATATGCGGGAAGTGCAGGAATCAGATTTCAGGCAAGTGTTG
>CAQBGY010000068.1 GCA_948759685.1 uncultured Eubacterium sp. | reverse complement strand
ATATCTTTGTAGACAGCGGAACTACCGTTAAGACTGTGCTGTGCCTGTTTGCCATATTGTTACTGACCACCACCACAGGGCGCATACCGCCCTGCGCACTTCCCTGATGCTGTACATCTAAATCGACATACAGAATGTCGCCTCATCCGGCAGTCATGTTTATGAACTCCAACAAGTCAGAGAGCAATATCCGTCAGATCATTCAGCAGAACCGTCAGAAGTGCAGCTTGGCAGGCATAGCGTTGATGAATGAAACTATCGTCAACAAGGGACCGAACAGGGATATTGACCGTGATGCGGTAAATATGCTGATTAACCATCTGATTACTGGTCAGTAATACCATTGCAGGCACATCTTCGCACGAAATGGGATTCTGCCACCCCCTTATCCCTGCAAAAGCATAGACGGATAAAAAGGCAAAAATAAAATCGGGTGTATGCGTGTCCTATTGAATTGTTTTGGCTTTTTCAAGCCTGCAATTATCATAACTTAAAGGGAGTTGTTTTCAGAGTGCCAGATTGCACTATTTGTAGCTGATATACGCCTCCTTGACTATTAAACAAAAACTAAAAAGAACCAACTACATACATATGTAACTGGTTCTTACAAAATTATTTCATGATTTTAATTTCGAAATGGATGCTTCAAAAAAATATCATAATCTTTACAATAAATTGATTGTCTTGGTTTACGCATTTTAACGTGCCATTATATTTCTCTACTGCATCCATAACACTCGGCAGTCCCCATCCATGAAGTTCTTTATTTTCTTTTGTTGTTTCGGGATATTGAATAAATTCTTCTTTATTCTCAATACAGGAATTTGAAACCTTAATCATTAAAAAGTGGTTGATTTTCCGAATAGTTAATGAAACTCTTCTGCTATTTTGCAATTTACTCGTTGCTTCTATGGCGTTATCCAATAGATTTGCCAATATAGTACATATATCATGCGGCATGATATTAATGTTTTGTGGAAACTCCGCATTGATTTCATATGCGATTCCTTTTTCTTTCATCTTTTCAATCTTACTGTTGATTATGACATCTACAACATCAACACCTGTCCAAATTGTTTGTGATAATTTCAGAATTGGCTTGCTTATTTCTTTAATATATTTCTTCGCCTCATTCTCATTTCCTTTATCTAACAACTGATAAAGGACATTTAAATGATTGTTCAAGTCATGATATAGTTTAGCATTACTCATATAAATATCATTAATTGCCTTATAATTCTCTTCCAATAATTGATTACGCATCTCTGCAAAATTCAATTTCATCTTTTCTTCTTTGCTCTCTATAACAAAATAAGTCATAAATAAGATTAATGCAAAAAAAATAAAGAAAACAAACCATATCCCGGTCATAGCAAGCTCAAACGCTTTGAATGTCTGATCTACTAAATATAAAAAACCCAAAAAACCTGTACCTGAAACAGCAAGAATAGTATATACATAGTTCTTCTTTAAAGAAAATCTATATAAGTATTTTTTTATCAGCATATATGCCAATATCCATAGCAGTTTAGTTATTGAGATTATTACCATACGGGAAATATCCATTGTAGAAACCAGAGTAACAAATGTCTCATATCCTCCATTAAAATTTGAAACACATGTAAGTACCAAAAAATCAAAGCCGCTTAGACATAATAAATAAAAACTCGCTATTGAAAAAAGTGATATATATTTCATTTTATATAGAAATGCCGCTGAAACGCTTACATAAAGAACAAAAAATAACATAGCGAAATACGAAAATGATGATACATGGTTGCAAAGCCGAATAATAACGGTCCCCACCAGTGCTAATAAAATATCAACTTTTTGGCTCTGATTTCCTCGTTGTTTATGTAACAAACTATTGTAGATTTTATATAAAACAAACATTTCAACAAAACTTGCTATTAACTCTATGGCTTCATATATAATATTCATAGCTGTTCTCCCCAAAAATCACTCAATTTTGACTTAATCTGTTCCAATTTTGCATGGCTCGCTGGCAATCGTATCCCATTTTTTAATTCAACAATACCATCTTTCACTCCCATAATGTGCGCAAGATTGACAATATCTCCCCGATCCACATAAATAAAATCTTCGGACTTAAATTCTTTAAATACCTGAGACAAGCTCTTCCTCACTTTTGTAACCGAATTATCTATTAAAGTAATCACGGAGTTTTTACCTTCTCTTTGAATATACAATATTTTCTGATAAGGTATTTTCTCAATCCTAGTTGGCATCTGTATCGTGTAGTATTCATCAACTTGAATGTTTATCATATTGATTGCATCTTTTAATGCATGTGGCAGCCTAGAATCAATAGAGTTTTTAGGAATATATCTAAAAATAGACAACTCAAATGCATCAATCGCATATTTCAGATGAGAAGTAATAAATATAATTAGTACCTCAGATAAATACTTTTTAATATAAGCAGCCAAATCCATTCCGTCTATATTCGGCATTTCTATATCGCTCAATATTAAATCAAAATGCCTGCCTTCCTGTATATCATACTGTAACATCCTGCTTTGGGTATAAACCCTTAAGTCTGCAAGCACATTATATTCTTTCAATATCATTGTTACTTTGTTCTTCAATATATTAACTGATTTCTCATTATCATCACATATTGCAATGTATATCATCGTATTCCTCCTCAACGGCAATTACGTTTTTATTATACCAAATTTAGCCATCTTATTGAAGCACAAAAACATAAAAAATTCCTCTTCTTAAATCATGAAAAAAAGTTTCTTTTTCACTTATCACCAATTCATACATATCATTTGTAACAGTACATTTATAATAGAATATTCCATTTTCCTTTTTTTCTACTTTTTTGATAATATCTTCCACTACCTCGTCTATCTTCATCTTTTGATGCGGAGATGCGGGCCATTTCTTTATCATGCTTTTCACTTGAGTCTTATTCAATTTTATCTTTTTTGCTGAATAGAACTTGCGTGGAAACTTTAGTTCTCTTGTTGTGCCAAGTTTTTCCAAGACAAGATCATATAGTTCTTTCCCATCCTCATACGCGAATCCCATTTCCAAATATGCCTGAATGTGCAGAGTAGCAATTTCAAGATATTTAGTATTTCCTGAATTTGTATAATATTGGTACAGTTGTGAGATAGCATCAATAAAAGTGGTTTTAATTGATAAATTTTTATACTGTACACTTCCTGCTGCCAGTTTAATCGCTTCGATATATGCACTATTTCCTTCACTTTGCATTTGATCTCCTCCTATCCATAGTATATAAACATTATACCAGCCAAAATACTAATTTAGGCTCATTGACCACCAAACGCTGATTTTATGTCTACATATAAGACAAAGGTGCCAGTATATAATCTGACACCTTTACTGTCTCTCTCATATCTGTCATTACATCAAACTTTTGGGCATTTTAGGCTGGTATGTCAGACAGACAGATGTGCAATTCGCTCCAAAAATCGCACATAACTCTACAAATCTTGCAAATAAGCTCATAATTCAATCCCTCCTTTCACCAAAAACGTACAACAACTGATTTATTTGAAATCATCATCAGAACCGAAGCCAAGCAAATACTTAATATTGCCATAACCATCAATTCTCTTCGATTTAAAGCCAAACAAAAAATCCATACAATATCCACTATTAAAATATATTTTGTCATTTTTTTGTTTCGTTTCTGCTTAATTTCATTAATTGGTTGGGCAGAATTAAAAATTGGCGCATTCTTTAAAATATAACTGCACATACCTATTAGCAAAAAAGACCATATCCATATTGGGAATATTTTTAATGCTATATCTCTTACAAACAATATTAACAAATAAGAAACATTACTGATTATAAAGCATTTACTATAGGTTTCTGCATGATAACCACCTATAAATAATCTCAAAGGCACAAATACAGAAATAAAAACCAGCCCTGATGTAAAGCAGGATAGCAGGCACGAAAGGAGCAATATTGAAAACAATCCAAAAAAGGTTGAAATAATCAGTTCCAATCCATAAATATATATTTCTTCTTTGTCTGTATCCGAACAGTTCACTAATTTCTTTGCTAATTCACCAGCCACTTTATTCAACATTTTATATACCTCCTCGTTAAGTACATTGTATCAAAACAATCGAATTTCATATCAATATGTCCATGAATTACACGATATTTGACCATGAATTTCCTTGCCATTATTTGGAGCTAAAATCTATTCAAAATTTTGTTCCTATATCACCATATTCAACAACAAAAGTTCCAAAGAGATTCTGTAAAAATCCCTTTGGAACTTTTTAATGACAATGCCATTTTTCTAAATTTTACTTCTCTCATTTCCATTTAACCTTTAGCCATAAAATCCCCCTTATATTTTTGATACCATTCAAAATATGCATCTTGTCCCCTCGATTCAGCTACGCCAGATTCTATAAATATATCCGGAATTATACCTTGCTGTAGAAAAATCCCCTCTTTAATATATCTTTTTGTAGTAACCTGTATTGCCACTGTATCTTCAACAGGAATTACACTTGCCTGATCCTTTAAACCAGCAGTTTCTTCTCCAACGATAAGTACGCCTTGTAGTTGAAGCGCCTTTGTAAAAATGTATTCTGCCGAACTCATTGTACGATAATTTACAAAAACAATAATCTGCTTATCCACGAAACCACTAAGTGCATCTGCCATGATTTCTACTGTTTCAAACTGAATTGTTTCTCCGTCCATTTTTACTATCTCGTAATCTAATCGAATTTTTCTGCTGATTAGCTTGCTTACCAATTCTTTGGCGGTATCAATATATCCGCCTGTATTATTTCTTACATCGAATATAATGGTTTTATATGAACCTTTTATCTGCCTAAGACCGTCCACTATTTTAGATACTACTTCCTTATCTCTAAATGTAATAATTTGAATACATATACTCTCCTGATCCACCCGGCGAATATACACAGAATCTATCTGAAAGCCATTTGCGTTGAGTTTTAAACTTTCCATCCACTTCTCTACTGCAATAGGATATAAGCATACTTTGTGTTCAGTGTCATCAAGATAGCTGATCTGCAAATTATCCCCCGCAAAACACCTGTTCAAGAATTGCAAGTCTTTCACCATTTCGTTCTCTACCAGAACCAATGGAAATGATTCATACATACCTAAATACCTATCTAAAATACCATGGACATCAACATGATTAATAGATATAACCTCCTTTAAATCACCCTCCCATTCCAAATAGAGTTTCTTATGAATGGATAAAAAACCATGTGGCAATACAAGTTTAGGCTTTTCTTTGAATAGAAGCCTCGTATGTGGATCATGCAGGCTTACCAAGCAACGGTCAATAATCACCAATGCCTCTTCATCGGATTCTGCCAATGATACATCTGACAGCATTTCATTCTTTTTAATGTCCCACTTTTTTCGTGCATCCTCTAAAAAAAAGAAATTATTATCCACCAAATCCATACATTGCCGAGCTACACCATTTCTATCCAACCTCTTCACCTTCCTTACTGTATTTGCAATACTCCTGCCCATCAATCTTATCAGTAGCCATGTATTCGATTGCCCGACAGTCAAAACAGTTTAAGCGGTATGCACAATGCTTACATGCTTCTACTTTATTTCTGCTCATTTGCACTAACCTCTGATATTTTTCTGAATTAACCGCAACAGCAATTCCTCCTGTATTTCTAATATTTCCAACAGTATAGGCATTCATCATAGGACATGGTGTTATGTCCCCAGAAATGTTTACATATAATTGTCCATATATGCAGCTATTATATTCGCCTAAAAAACTTATACTTTCTTTGGTCACAAAACCAAAATCCATGTTCTTCTCATACATCATTTTTACATAGCGTTCCGAGAAAAACTCGTTCCACGGCTTATCATAAATTATGTTGTACTTATACGGAATGCCTCGCCGGGAAAATTCATTTGAAATTATTTCTACTTCATCTTCATTGAATTTCCCCACAACAATATTACCTACAAATCCAATCTGTTTTTCAACAAGCCTTCTAATATGTTCAAAAATTTTAATTGGTTCTTTACCGGAACCTGTAACCTGCTCATATGTAGTATTCTGGAATGAAATTATTGTCCCTACAAACTGGAACCTATACTTCTGCATGAATTCAAGTACAGCATCGCTCACTTCAATATTATGTGAATAGACACAGAAATTGCCAATTCCCTGTTTAACTGCCATTTCTACGACTTGCGAAAGTTTCTCAAAAGCCAAAAAGGGGTTCCCACCAATAAAGCAAATTTCCTCGCATCCTAATTTTTTCAGTTGCTTCATGACATCATCCCATTCTTCCAAAGAAATTCCGGCATCACTATTGTTCCACTTTTTACATCCTGTGCGTCTGTTGACATTATCGCCATTATTGCAAAAGCTGCAATTCAGGTCACAGTCATTTGTCAACTGAATATAGCAACGCCTAACGTAAGTATTCGGAGTTATCATTGTCTTGATCGCAGGATTAGGTCCATACTGAAAACTTTCAATATAATTTGGGTTATCATAAAAGACCCCCAGATCTTTTTCCACCAGCTCCTCAAGACTTTTGCCCTCGTTCTCAGATAGCGACTTGTTTGTCTGCGCTTTTTCCAAGACTTCGCTTAATGCTTTTGGTACGCTTATCATTTCATGAGTTTTCATATTATAAATACAACCGGAATCTTTCCCATTAATAAATTTACAAAATATATGTAATTTAAAATACTGCATACTATCCCTTCCTCCAAATTTAATTATTTACTTCCAGAATCTCTGAAAATTCTTTGCTTACCTGTATGTTCTTTATAAAATCCGGATTCCTTTCCAATGCCTGATATAATTCAGACAGTCGCTCTTTAAGTGTGTGCCGCTGCCGCTCGCAAAACTCGTCATTGAAACTTCCTTCCTGATTCATATACATAAAACAGGCTGGACAGATTCTTTTTGCTTCACACTCCGAACACTTTCCTGTGGAAAAATTATCTATCAGCATTTTTGTATAATTTTCCATTTTTTCATAATCTACACCTCCAAACGCATCCCCGATTACGAATTTCTTATTCATTTTCTCGCACAGGCAAAGTTCGCCAGTGGGATATACAGCTATTTTAGACAATGGAACACATGAATTATTAAATATGTTTTCACTCCACTTATTCCTCAAATAAAGCATAAATGTTGAAGTAAACAAGTTCATTGTCAATTCCCTCTCATGCCCGCTCTCCTTTCCTTCAAGCACCTTGCTGCGTAATTTAGTGTAGCTTTTATTAAAGGCATTTTCATCTAATGATAGTTCCCCGCTCTGCACTCTTTCTCTGGTCCAAGTATAATAACTTGTATCATATGGATTTATCTGATTATACATTGTAAAAAATGGGAAAAACACGTCATAGTTATCTTCAAAGAAGTTGATACATTTTTCCAAGTCTGTATAATTGTCAAAACAGCAGTTAAAAGAGATCGGTTGCACCACTTTTCTTTTATGCTTTATTGCCTGCAGCATCTTAATTTTTTCAAGCAGAATATCAAAAGTTGGCTTACCTCCTGCTGTTACTCTGTTCCGGTCATGGTTTTCCTTGAATCCATCTAAACTAAATGTCATCGAAAATCTGTGCTGCGAAATAAAATCCGCAACTTCTTCATTCATAAGCAAACCGTTTGTCGTAATGTAAAATCTGGAAGATGGATCTATTTGCTCTGCATACTGAACTACCTGCTGGATTACATCAAATTTTAATAGCGGCTCCCCGCCATAAAAATTTATCATTGGCGGCTTTTGATACCCATGCGCCACTTTTTCCTTATGCAACTCAAAAAACAGATCAACTCCTCGCTGAGCTGTTTCAAAACACATATCATCATCAGAATATCCTATTTCCTTTGGATATTTCTCACAATAGACACAATATTCACATCTCATATTGCACTTGCCAGTTAATACCAAGATTAGCTGCGATGAACTGGAATTATAAATGTAATCTGCTAAATTGTATTCGCCCTCTCTATCCTCCGGAAAATAGAACATTTTTTCATTAACAAGATTTCCGATGAAATCATATTCTCTCTCAAATCTTTCCCGTTCACTACCGCAAATTGAACTGACTGTCATCATCTCTTCTTTGGTCAACTTAAAAAAATTATCAATAATATAACCGCCCCATTTGCCCGCAGGTATTACTTCACCGGAAACCACATCATATATATAATTATTTTTGTCTGTTGAAAATTCAACGACTTTACTTTTTCTATCCATTGACACCTATTCCTTTCCTATAAACTTAATACATGTGCAAAAAATTCATAGCTATCTTTACAACAAGGAGCAGATAGACATAATTGACATATCTGCTCCTTCTGTTTCTGGCAAATCGTTTCAAAAATTTTTCTTGCCAGAATATGCAATTTGTGCTAAGATATTATTAATGTATAGCATTACTTAGGAAGTTATGTTTGACCGCATCTTTCTAAGCGATGCTTTTTATAACATCTGTGCTGCATTGCCAAATGCCGAACCAAGTGTACCAGTCGCCAGACATAACCCGCCACACGCTACAATACACGCTACCGTTCCTCCAACTTCTTCCTTGTTCATGATTGCTCCGTTGTTTAATGTTTTCATAGTTTTTTCTCCTTTTCTTTTCTAATTGTTGAATTGAAATGATCTTACAGCAAGTATGTTGCACTGGCTACTACGGTGCCTGATCCAGCTGTGCCGTAGCAAAATACCCCACATGCAATCAAGCATGCGCCGGTTCCGCCTACTTCCTCAACGGAATTACTTCTGACATTGTTCATTACCTTCATAACAGTTTTCCTCCTTTCTCTGTATTCTATATTAATTTCCCCTTCTTTTTTCCCCTTTGCAGGAAAAAAGATAAAAAAGAAAAATAATACCCATGCCAACTATTGACAAAACAATTACTGTTTGTTTATTTGCCAATATTGCAAAATTTATATTAAAGTTTAACTTTTCATACGCTATTGCCAATACAGCGGCAATCACCATGCAGATATAAATAGTGTTTTGTGCCGTTAAATAGCCAAAGCAATATGCAAGCATTATATATAAAGCAAAATAAATAAAGAAGATAATAACTGGTACTGCATTTCCTTTTATCACATCCAACAGTTGCTGATTAAAGACTATGCATTGTATAGCCCATAAATATACCTCTGCAAAAATCAAAGTGATCCCCATAAAACAAAACCTTGAACCAACCCGCTTGTATACACTATAAGGGAGCAGTTTCAAAAAATATCTTACATCAGTTGCATCCTCCATATAAAATATTTTTGCAAGAAGGAAAGATGTGATGGCAAACGGAATGAAAAATTGTGCCCAATAATTTTTATCCCCTCCATCCATTACCAGTAGAATCGGCACTGCCAAACAATACATCATTGCGATAAGCATTTGCTTTCTGGTAAAAATGTAATCTTTTAATATCAAATTAGTCATTTTCCTTCCCTCCTAACGCAATCAGAATTTCATCTAAAGCTACCTTCTCCATATGCGGATCATTAACCTGCTGTACCACATTGTCCCAAATAAAGTAGTCCCTGTTGGATACTCCATTTTTGCTTATCTTTGAGGATACACTGCCAGGCAATTTCTCCACATCCTGCTTTTTCATTTTTACATATCTTTGCAGAACTGATTCTTTAGAATCTTGGAGTACAATCTTGCCATTGTTTATAAAGATTACCCTGTCAGCAATTTTCACAATATCCTCTGTTATATGGGATGAAAATAAAACTGTAATTCTCTTTTTGTCAACCAGCCCTTCTAGTATAGTGAGAATTTCCTCCCTAACAATCGGATCTAGTCCGCTTGTAGGTTCATCCAGCAATAATAGTCTAGGGCTTTTCGCCAATTCTACCGAAAGCAGAAATTTGACAACCATACCTGTGGACAACTCCTTCATTTTCTGATTAGTATTTAGTCCGAAAACCGTTTCCACATAATACCTATAGTTATCTTGATTCCAAGATTTTCCCCAAGACTTCCCTACAAACTTTGCAATATTTTCAAGTCTCTCATCCGGATATATTCCCTTTTCCATTCCAAGATATCCTATTGGATACGCATTATTAACCTTATCCATGCCGAAACTGATATTTCCGGAATCAGGTTTAATGAGCTTCATTATTGCCTTCAACGTAGTTGATTTCCCGGCACCGTTTTTCCCGATAAACCCAGTTATTGTGGCTTCCGGCAACTCAAAGGACACACTATCCAATAAAAAACGAGGATATTTTTTTACAATCTTATCAACTATTAATACTTTATTGTCCATTCTTATTCCTCCGATACAATTTACCTTGTTGTCATTTCACTGCGCCTACTATGGCACATTCGCTATATTGTATGCTAACACCCTACTCGCATACCTGATTATGATATACCAATTATTCTCCATGTATTATCCTCATCAGACTGCTGTTTGCTTTTCATTGTCCTGTACCTTTCCTCCTTTCGTTGATTATATCCTATCACATTTAGATCTTTTCTGTTCAATCTGTCCGCCAAATATTACTTTTATGACCATAAATAATTCTCAGCAAGATTTGATTATATAATCGGCTTTTCAATCAGCAATCAATACCAATGTCTCTATCATTGCTTCCTTAATTGCTATATCAGAATTATATTCTATTAGTTCTCCATGTGTTTACTTTGTCCACAATATATATTTTTTTTGACCACTAATTCTTTCCCGCTGCTTAGAAAATGTTTAAAAATCACTTGTGACAAGGCTACCGTCTAATTGTCTTTTTAGTAGATGAACAATTAGACAAGTCATTATTATGAATAAATTATTGACAATTTCTATTGGCTATTTTTAACATAATCCATTTTTATTTTACTCACATATTAAAAGACAGTCCCAAATTGCTTATGCCATTTCAGACTGCCTTTCAATATATTATTATTTCAGTTATTATTATACTATCATTTGATACTTATATCTATCATACCTTTTTCCACAACAACATATTATCAATAAATTCCCCTACCAGTTTCCCTGAATTTTTCAGCCATGAGAGATACGACTTTATTGTACTTCCCAATAGTGCATACTGCTCATAGTTCATCACAAGATTATACTGAGTAAAAACCTGCTGCAAAATCGTTTCAAAATTCATGGGATTTTCACACAAATCAATAAGAAATTCTGCATTTTCATAAACTTTGGATATATTATACTCCACCAAATGCTTTATATCCTCTGTAGGCTTTGCATGAGCTGGAACGAACATTTTTGCCTGCATCTTTCCTACCTGTTCCAAAGTATGCAGATATGCCTCTACGTCATATATAAACGTAAATCTATATTTATCTAATGTTTCCTTACTATTTAGGCAATCTGCTATAAAAGCCACACCGTCCGGTGTCCTTATTCCAATCATATCAAAAAAATGTCCCGGTAAATCAATTACAGACAGATTTTATGGAAAACCAGCAGCACTAATATCTGTAACTTCACTTGGTTTCGCCATAAGGAATTTATGTTGCAGCTCCCTAAGAGGAAATCCCCCAAACAGAAAGGCAGGCTCCAAAACTGGATACTGAGTAAAAGCTGCCTCTATACCCCGACTAAAAATCTTACATCCTGTCTGTTTTTGCAAATACTGGTTTCCACCAATATGATCTGCATTGGAATGTGTGTTAATAATGGCTTTCAAAGTCCAGTCATTAGCTTCTAAAATCTGCTTAACTTTCCTTCCGGCATCCTTGTCGTTACCACTATCAACCAAATATGTCCATTTTCCACATAAACACCTATTCTTGCCGGGGATTCAATATAATAACTTTGCTCCCCTACTTTTATTAACTCATACATTTTCCCTGTCTCCTCTTGACAATTTTTGCTCTAACACTATAAGAGTATCTCTTTCCAATTCCAACGACATTGAACCAACATTGTCATATACAGTACAGCAATCGCAAACCTTCACATCCGTACCAGTGAGGTTTTTCATCTTAACTGCACACAACGCCCTGCAATCATCTTTCCTGTCATAATTTTTTCTGCCAATCCATGTAGCCAACAGGCTCTTGTCCCTAATATCGTCAGCAATTTCAGCACCAACACAACGCCCCAGACACTCCTGAACTGTTCCCGGCAACCTTATATATATACCGTTATGCATCTGTTGACATTTTGCTGCTCCTGCATAGCCAGAGATCCCTTCTGTCTTTAGCGTCTCTAAATCTGTTATTCCCATGCTGACAGCCGACATATAAATATCTGAATAGAAATCAGACAGCCACCGAACATATCTTTCTTCCCTTGTCATAGTATTATTTTCATCATACCGGGAAATCAATTCTTTGTTTGTCTCAAATTGTCCCAAAATCCATTCAAGCTCATCTGTCCCCTTTCCGCTAACCATAGTAGGGATAGTGATTACGGTTATGTTTCTATGCATAGCCCGTTCATACATTACCACCGTTTCATCGCTAACTGAACGTCCATTAAGCCCCCAGCAGAGCTGGGGAGAACAGAGTGAGCAGTAGCGATCCTTAAAGTACCAAAAATAAAACCTCCATGTTATTATAGATTTGGGTCTAGGCAACCTAATCAATAATAGCAGGAGGTATCCTAATGGATAATCAGATTTTAGCACATACCAAGTATAATTGCACGTATCATATTGTTTTTATTCCGAAATATCGCCGGAAAGTGATGTATGGGAAGATTGGGAAAGAGG
>CAQBGY010000067.1 GCA_948759685.1 uncultured Eubacterium sp. | reverse complement strand
ATGTCATACTCAACTCTACTGTCAACGTGCCGAAAGCCATTGACGTGCTGTACCCATATGAACGCATCCACTGTATGCTTGACAATGACGAGACGGGGTATAAGGCGACACAGGCTATTGCATTGGAATACTCCTACCATGTGCGTGACTTCTCGGACAATTATAGGGGCTATTCAGACTTGAACGATTACCTGTGCGGCAAGAAGCAGGAACAGAAGAACAGCACCAGCCAAGTACAGGATATAAAGCAGGAAACCGGACAACGTGCCGCCCCAAGACAGAAAAGGGGCAGGGGGATTTAGTCTGGCAGGATTACCAACGGCAGGCGGTTTAATTTGGAGAGCAAGGTTATGTTTCGGTAAACCGAAACTACCTTGCTTTGCTCACCGCAAAGAAAATTTCTCCCGTTGGTCGCAATTTTTAAGATACCATTTAAATGTAAAAACCTATGACGAATATAAAGGATAAGCCGGGGGGACGTCCGGCAAAGAAACGGATAGAGAAGCAGCAACGGGTTGTCAGTACGAAACTGACCGAGTTGCAGTATTACGCCATCAGAAAGAGAGCCGGAGAAGCCGGGTTGCGTGTCAGTGAGTATGTCCGGCAGGCAGTTGTTTCGGCAGAGGTCATACCCCGGCTGAACAGGCAGGATGCGGACACCATCCGCAAACTGGCAGGGGAAGCCAACAACATCAACCAGTTGGCGCACCGGGCGAATGCTGGAGGTTTCGCACTGGTGGCGGTGGAACTGGTGAAGCTCAAAAACCGGATTATTGAAATCATAAACCATTTGTCAGATGATTGGAAAAATAAAAAAGGGAAGCGGGTTTAAGGGCTGCGTAAACTATGTGTTGGGCAAGGAACAGGCGGCTTTGCTCCATGCGGACGGGGTACTGACAGAAAGTCAGGGAGATATAATCCGCAGCTTCTGTATGCAGACCGGGATGAATCCCGACTTGAAAAAGCCAGTCGGACATATTGCGTTAAGCTATTCGGCAGTGGATGCACCCAAATTGACAGACGAGAAGATGATACAGCTTGCGCAGGAATATATGCGTGAAATGAAAATCACCGATACGCAGTATATCATCGTGCGCCATCAAGACCGGGAGCATCCGCACGTGCATATCGTGTTCAACCGTATAGACAACAGCGGCAAGACTATTTCGGACAGGAACGATATGTACCGTAACGAACAAGTATGCAAGAAGCTGAAAGCCAAACACGGGCTTTATTTCGCTGGTGGAAAAGAACAAGTAAAGCAGCACCGCTTGAAAGAGCCGGACAAATCGAAATATGAGATTTACAACGCTGTAAAGAATGAAATCGGAAAGTCCAAGAACTGGCAGCAGTTACAGGAACGGTTAGCGGAAAAGGGTATTACTATCCTGTTCAAGTATAAGGGGCAGACGGGCGAGATACAGGGCGTTTCCTTTTCCAAAGGCGAATACACGTTCAAGGGTTCGGAAATAGACCGTAATTTCAGTTTTTCCAAACTGGATAAATGTTTTGGGAATGTAGGGCAGACGACAGTCGGAAGCAATAAGCAGACGATTACCGCACCTATTCAGAAATCGGTATCAGTATCCGACAAAGCGGATAATTCTTTTATTGCAGGTTTAGGCAGTCTGTTTTCCGGTTTGTCAGCCCCGGCTGATGAAATGCCCGATGATTCCTTTTTGAGAAAGAAGAAGAAAAAAAAGAAAAAACAACTAAAGTTATAAGAGTATGGAGGAAAATTTGATTTTAGAGGGGCTTCTCTCAATGGTTACAGAACTGAAAGAGAAGCAGGAAGCACAGGTAACGCCAGCCAGTCGGGAGGAAACTCTCGAAAGACTGAACGCAATCGAACAGGCATTGTCGGAATTGCACAGCAACCCAGCTATTCTCGAAAAAGATTTGCAGGCTATTCGAAGCCAACTTGACGACATAAGAAACGGGATGCAAGGTCAGCAGAAACATATCGAGGACACCAAGAAAATAGCATTGGAAACTTATCGTTGTTTCAAGGTAATGATTGATGCTTTGGGTTCTTGCAAGACGGATAAAGAGGAAGCTATGCCCTTATCGCTCTATCAACGGATTTACAACAAGGTCGCTTCTTGGATTCGTCCGGGATTGTTTCTTTTTTCGGCAGTGCTGGTTATCTGTTTCGCTTCCATATTCTTGAATGTCCGTTTGGCTGAACGTATGCAGCAGTTGCAGGACAACGATATGAAATACCGCTATTTGCTGATGCAAGGACAGGCAGACGGGGAAACTTTTGATATGCTGGAAAACAAGTTCAAGTGGCAACGGGATAACGGTTTTATCCGAAGTCTGACCGATTCAGTGATGGATTTTGAATACCGCATCCAAAAGCAGGCGGAAGCACTGGAACGTGCAAGGCTGTTGAACGAACAAGCCGAGCAACTAAAGAAAGAAGCCGATAAGTTGGGTAAGCCATAAACAGAGAAAGCCGGAACGGATGAAGCACATTCACCGTTTCGGCTGTTTTAATTCATTTCTTTTTCTTCGTGCAGTGTTCTTTCTCGAACTGGCGTAGCGTGGTAATGCTGAACCTTTCTTTAATAAACTCTCGGACATCGGAAGCCTTGTAATACACTTTTCCGCTGATTGTGAAGTACGGCAGCACACCGATAGCCCGGTAACGTTGAAGGGTTTTGATACTTACTTTGAACAACAGACACAAATCTTGATTATCCAACAGGTTATCATCTTCGGGCAGCACCTTATCGGCGTTACGCAACACCCGTACATCTTTGCAGAGTTCTTCCAGTTTGGCATACAGCTTCTGCATCCATTCACCAAATTCGTCATTCTCTATATACATAATTGCTTCATGTTTCAGGTTATACATTCTTATTTGTCAATCGATTGATGAAGCAAAGTTCTAAAAATGGATGCAAAGAAATTATAGGGGAACTAATGGAATCCCCTATAAATAAACCATAAGTTGCTGATTATCTATATCCTTTCTTGTCATGTTCCTTTTTGATTAGGTCTGCCAGTCCATTAAGAAATTCGGTCAGTTTGCCCGGCTTCCGTTTTATCACGTCCTCATGTTTTTGGTAATAGTCGCCTATCTTGATATTGAACAACCATTCAAAGCCTTTAGATAAATCCACCAAATAGGCAGGCTTTCCGTTCTTATATACGATGTCTTTGGAGAGGAACAGACCGCTTACCATTTCCATGATGTTGATAAGAGTTGTTTTGTCTGCAAGAAAAAGAGGAGAAATGATTTGTTTATTAATACATTGCTGTAGTTGGTTCGGGTACTTGATGCGCCATTCAATAAGGCGTATTTCAGTGTTTAAAAGCCCTATCGCTTCATCAATTAGATGCAGATAGGGCATTTTTTTCTTGCTCAAACCGTACACGATACGATTTAAGACGGTGTAAACCAAAGGAAAAATAACGCAGTAAAACGTTGTAATCCTGCTCGTTCATACTGGAATCTGCTAAATGGATAGCCAATTCTTCAATGGCTTCTGTTAACTCTAATTCAGAAACTTCATACTGCGAGTATTCCGATAATAAACGGAAAAATCTCTGTTGTAATACACTTTCCATGTAGTGTTGAAATTATATTATTAATCATCTTTGTTTTTCATTTTTACATATCCATTTGCATAATTTCCTACAATATTGTGATTATCATCATAAATATACCCATTGGAATAATATCCTTTAAGTATTCTCTTTGAACTATAAATATACCCGTTAGTATAATTACCAATCGTTTCACCTTGCTTGTCAAATATATATCCATTTCGATAGGTAATCAATGATGTTTTGCATGAACCAAAACATAAAACACTCAGAATTAGTAACAATGTTCTCATATCATTTTTGAATTAGTATCTAAATCTTGATGTATCTACTCCTTTTATCTCCTTTTTCTTATATCCACCAAAGCGATAACTGAAATGCAGAGTAAATGCTCGTGAATAAAATCCGCTATCCATATTCAAGTTTTGCCCTTTGAAACGGACTTTTGTTGCAGGCATCCCTGTATCAAATATGTCATAGCAACGGACAGATAAACTCAATTTATCATTTGCGAAATTCCATCGCAATCCGGCAGTGAGATTAAAAATAGATTCTATATCAAATGTCCCTTGTATGACGGGGGTCTGTACATTTCCCATTAACTCGAAAGACAAATTCTTATTTACTTTAAATGTATTATCCAGTGTGCCGCTAAATACCCATTTCTTACGATTGAAAGGGATGTCGAAAAAATCATCACAGCGTTGGTGCATTTGCATACCGACTAAGGTTAATCGGGAATCCAGCCAGTTTCCTACTTTAAAGGGTAATATGATATTTGCTCCCCACACCTGCATATAGTTCCAATTTGTGTTTTTATAGATTAGTGCCAGCCTGTCAGTAGATTGATAGGCAGCTTGTGTGAAATAATCTGATGTATGCGTGAAAAACAGGCTAAGAATATACTTATTCAAAAAAATATAGCTTCCATTCAGATTATAATTCGTCATTGGCTTCAAATTCGGTGTTCCCCATAATTCTGTATATCCATTAAGATAGCTGACGGAAGATTGCATATCCCAATAGCTTGGATAAGTTTTGTCCGTAGATAATGAAAGTTGAAACACATGTTTCGGTGTTTTAAAATAAGTCAACGATGCTTGTGGATAAACTGCCCATTTATGATAATTTCCAATAGTATAATATTCTCCCGTAGCAGAAACGGATAAAGATGTACCTGTTGTATAGTTTTTGCTCAATGATACATAAAAGCTGGTAGTTTGTTCTCTTAGATTGGAATATGTATTTTGAGTTTGAATGTTACCTGTCACTTTATCATAAGTTTGAAAATCAAGATCTTTGGCAAATCGATAGGAAATTCCATAACCCAGATTCCATCCTTTTGATAGAGATTGTTTCTGGTCTGCATAGATAGAGTAGCGGTCTATTTTTTGTCCACCAACCATAGAGAAACTACTCTGACTTCCATCTTGATAATCAGCATATAGTCTTTGGGCATTATTAGAAGTATAATATGTATAATCACCACCTATGTCAAGTCCGAAGCCTGAATGATATTGCAATGTAATATTGCGCATTTGATTGTCAATATATTTATCGACATTGCTGGTTTGGTAATTGCCTGATGTCCGGCTATTATTATACTGGTCGGGGGTATAACTACCTGTGTATGCTATATTGATATTGTTTTTGTTGTTGAAGTTATACTCAAAAGCTGCTCTAAGGTCGTGTTTCCAGTACTTGCTACGCAACTGTTCATTTTGTATGATATTATGTAGTTCACCTTTTTGTGTATGTTTGGAATCAAGGTCTATGTACTCCATCTTTTTTACGTTATTTGCTCCGTACATTACATCAAAAGCCATTTTGGGAGTTGATAAACGAAAGTTTCCATTCATTCCTCCATCATTGAAATATTGGTTTTTATAGTTAGCACTTATCTCCCCCTGAAAAGAGTAGTCGTTTGAATGTTTTAAAACCATATTAATAGCTGCACCCCGTACATGATATTCAGGAGGCGCACTGTACATTACTTCTGCTTTTTCTATACGACTAACCGGAGTATTGCGCAGAATTGTTTCAAGTTGTCCGGCATCCATTGTTGTAGGTTTACCATTTAAAATAACAGTCAGTTTTCCTGCTCCAGCCAAAGTTAGTATTCCTCTATCTTCTTGTACTCCCGGTATCTTTGTCAATGCTTCATAAGCATTGTTTACGAGTTGATTTTGGGTAAGAACAGCAAGATTATATCCTAAAAGTCCATTCTCTACTTTTGCAAAAGGATGTTCTGCTTTTATAATAACTTCATCCAAAGCATAGTCTTGAGGTTGAAGTTGAATAGTTCCAGCATTATTTCCCTTACCTACCATTTGTTTAGTCTCATATAAAAGGTGTTGTATTATCAAGCGGTATTCTTTCTGTTGGCTTTTAAAAACGAATATGCCGTCGGAATTGGAAATGGATGCGCCTATATAGGTCGAATCCATTGCTTGCAAAATAATAGTCGCACCGTCTATAGGTAGTTGTTTGTCATCTATTATTTTTCCGTTAATCGTTTGCCCCCAAGCGACTGTTTGATAGCAACCTAAAAATAGGTAGAAAAATGTCAATGTTATTATTTTATTTAATCGCATCATACGAATTCAGTTTATTGATTACAAAACTATTAAAAGGTAAAAGAAACTCCTGCACCAAAGAACCATTCCCATCTTCTTTGTATTATGTTATATTGGTAGTTCGTTTGGGATTTAATAGTGACATATTTGCCTATCTCATATGAAAATCCTGCTCCTATCTGATAAGGGATAGAAGTTGCAGGAAGTATCACACTCCGTTTTTTATCCAGTGTATAGTTTCCATATACACTAAAATATAGTTTCTTATTTAAAGGAATAGCCATATTTGTATTTTGTTGAATCTTTATAAGAGGTAGATTTTTATCTATCCGACTATTGAACATAAGGCTTTTGCATTTTAGATTTCCATTCAATAGATTATTGTTATGATTTAATTTATTGTGAAACGTTGTGGCGCACCCAATATTTGCTACATTCGGAAAATCTTCTTTAAAATCAATATCTAACCTAAAATCATCCCAGTATCTATTATCGTCTTTTGGCGAATGACCAATAATAGACTGTTCTAATTCCCTTTTAAAAGCATCATCAATATGGATAGGCATTTCTCCTTTCAGCATTTTAGCCAATCGGACAGAATCGTTTGGAGTCCACCCGTTTTGTACTTGTGCATTGACTGGACGGGCGAGAAATAAAAAAAACAACAAAAATATTGCTGTTTTCCAAACGTTTGAAATTATCTGATTAGTCGCATCCACACTTCATTTAAGCCTTATCCGTTAATACATCTTCTTCAACGTCCACACCATCTTATTGGGATTATAGGCTTCGGGGGTGAAGACAGAAGTAGGGGCATCATCGTTACTACAATTTGTCAGACATAACATGGCGCAAATAATGAATGTGGAAAGCACCATACATAAAGTAATTTTCTTTTTCATCTTATCTCTATTTTAAGTGATTGACAATAATTATATATTTCTCTTCATAGGGATACTAACAATACCTTTATTAATCTCTTTTTCACCCACTTTTTTGAAGCCTAAAGATGTATAAAAAGTTTCTGCATAGGTTGAAGAATTAACTGTTATATAAGTGAAATTACAATTGCTCATCATATAATCAAATAGCGATTTCCCTATTCCTTGCTGATGATAGTGTGGCAAGACAAAGAAGAGGGATATATGTTGCCTTTCTTGATGTACACCGATTATTCCTATCAATAAATGATTGTCAAAAGCACCATATATGTCAAGTGTATTCATCAACGATGTGTCATACACGAAACTTTTAAAGGTTTCAATACCTTCTTGGGTGAAATCATTCCTGCCACATTCCATATATACTTGATAGGACAAATCAGCCGCATTATTATATTCTTCTTGTGTTAATTTACGTATCATATCAATGTTATTAAATCATGAATGCAAAATACGGAAGAATAAAGAAAAAAGGTCTTGACAATTGTCAAGACCCCGGTATAATGGATGTTAAAAGATTGGCTATTTCTCCAGTTTGCGGCGTATGCGACTAACTGTTTCAGGAGTAACCCCTAAGAAAGAAGCTATACTTTTCAAGGGTATAGTATCTTTAAGGTCAGGACAACGTTTCATTAGTCTTTGATATCGTATTTCAGGTGTACAATACGAATCGAGCAATCGTTCATACACCATTTCATATAGATTTTCAGCTACATATCTTCCTAATCGTTGAGTTTCCATATTCGTTTCCCAACATTCTATAATATCATGGCGTGATATTTCATAAACAGAACAGTCTGTTAACGCTTGAATGCTCACTGCTGACAGACAACTTTTCATAAAAGAAGAATAGTCACATACAAATTCATCGGTAAAAGCATATCCTACAATGTGTTCTTCTCCTTCTTCGTCAATATGCGTATATTGAAATGTGCCATGTTTTACCCATCCAGCAAAACGTTCCACCTCATTTTGCCGGATAAAGAAATCTTTCTTATGGTAAGTACGCAATATCCCTTTTCTCGCAAATAAATCTTTTACATGGGAATAGTCCAAATTGTTGAGATATGTATTAAAATCATTCATTATCGTAAGCTATTTATTCAGTCCACGGCGTATGCGACTGATTGTTTCCGGTGTGACTTGCAAGAAAGAAGCAATCTCCTTTAACGTAATGTACTCTTGAATATTGGGGCATCTATTCAATAAGTCAAGATACAGCTCTGCTGTGGTCTTGCAGTACATATCCATTAATCTATGATACATTAATAAGTATGATTGTTCAACAAGCGTACATTTTAGTTGCATGGTTTCTACATTTGCAGCAAAGAATTCCTCCACTTTTGAATAGGACATATAACAAATCTTTGTATCGCAAACGGCTTCAATTGTTACTAATGACGGTTGATTGGGTTCTATAAGAGTGCATAAACTTCCTGCAAATTCTCCGGAGAAAGTATATCCTACTATGTGTATGTTTCCTTTTTCATCCACACGAGTATATCTCAATAAGCCGTGTTCAATATAAGCTCCCCGATGATTCACTTTGCCTTGAATAGTGAATCGTTCGCCCTTTTTGAGTTCGATATAAGTACCATGTTCCAAAATGAACTGCTTTAGCTGTTCTAATTTCGAATGGTTGGCATATTGTGAGTTAAAATCTTCCATACTATAAACTAATTACAATTGAAATATAGAATAACTTCGTGAGTTGTTCTCTCAAAAAGCAAAAATAGATTCCTGACTTTATCAAAACATCTTCTCTTTTTTTAATCCACTTTATTGTGAGTTTAGTTTGTGCTTTTGTATATATATCCAAAACGAACTAGACTTATTTCTATTGACTGAAAGTATATGCTGGCGAAAGAAGAAATAACCTTTTTCTTTTCGCCAATTTTAAAGTTTGTAACTCTCATAGTTTGAGGAAGAAATGAACTCTTTTATTTCTTCTTCTGTTGGAAGCTCTATCCTATACTTCTGTACAAAGATATTTGGGTCTAATCCGGCTGTGGCATACTTTACTAATGTATCTCCCTTTTCAGTGCAAAGCAGAATACCGATAGGTGGATTATCATCCGGCTGCATCACTTCCGCTTTGAAATAGTTCAGATACATATTTAGTTGCGAAGCATACTCATGGTGGAACTTGTCTATCTTCAATTCTACAATAACATGACATTTCAAAATACGGTGATAGAACACAAGGTCGGCAAAGAAATAATCTTCATCAATCAAGATGCGTTTTTGCCGGGCTTCAAAGCAGAAGCCATGTCCCATTTCTAACAGGAAGTGTTGCAGGTTGTCAAGAATGGCTTGTTCCAAATCAGTTTCTGTCACCAATGCACGTTCATTCAACCCTAAGAACTCCAAAGTAACAGGAGTATTGATAACATCTTTAGGTTGTAATAAGGTTGCTTGTTGCTGGACTAAAGCGGAGAGGGCTTCTTTGTTTTTGGATAGTCCGCTACGTTCGTAATATAAAGATGCGATTTGTCGCTCCAACTCCTTTACAGACCAGCAGCCACGAATAGTTTCCATTTCATAGAAAGCACGTTTTACCGGGTTCTCAATTCCCGATATAGTGTTTAAATGGGTGGAAGATAATTTATTGAATAATCTATCAGCTGGAATCATCCATGTTTCGGTTTGTGGGTATTCTGTTGATAGTTTCCAAACTCCACTTTCAGATTCGGCGGTCATCAACCGCCGAATTGGTTCTGTGAATTCGGCGGTCAATGACTGCCGAATTTGAATTTGTGATGCAATATATTGTGTAACAGGTTCTTTTAGTTGTGGATAAACAAGATACAACCGCCTAAATTCACGGAATCTACGTTCATTCAGCCCTTTTGTTTTCAGTCGTTGTTCCAGCTTCTTCAACAGTTGTTCACCGTAGGCGGCACGGTCTTCTCCGTTCTGCTCAAATTCTACGATATAGCAACCCATAAGCCAGTTACGGGAAGTAAGGGCAAGGTTTACAGCGTGTGCGGCTTGTGCCTGCAACGTGTTCTGTATCGTGCTGATATGTTTTACTAATGCTTCAAAGTTCATAGTTACAAAGATAAGTCTTTTATGGTTAAAACTTTAGTTCGGGTAAGCTGTTTATTGCTTCCTCTTTCAATTTATCCACCGCACGGGTGTACTTCTCCGTATGCTTCAATCCGCTATGCCCTAAAAGGCTGGCTACGGTCTTGATATTTGCCCCATTGTTCAGAATATTCACGGCAAACGAATGTCGGGCGCAATGCCAGCTTATATGCTTGTCTATTCCGGCTCTTTTTACCCAACGCTTAACCGATTTGCAGCAGCTTTCGTATGTAGGCAAATCGAATATCAAACAGTTTTTATCTGCTGGGGCTTCACCAATGATAGACAATAGACCGTCATTCAGAGGAATAACCACGCCACTACTGGCAGAATGTCCCTTTGTCTTGCTTTGCTCAAACTTTAATAACCGATTAGCGTAATCTACATTTTTGTAGGTAAGGTCTTTTACATCACAGAAACGCAAACCACTGTATAAACAGAAGATAAAAGCCCGTCTGACATTCGGGTTCTCGTTGTCATAATGGCAAGCCGCCAACTTTTGTATTTCTTCGAGAGAAAGAACATCTTTTCGAAGCATTTGGCTATCCACTTTACAGGTAACACTTTTACATGGGTCTTTCAACATTACATCGTGGTCAATCGCATATCGAATAACTTTCTTGAAACGCTGGTAAATGCTTTTAGCACCTTCACCCACACTTCGGGATTGCAAATAGGCTACAAACTGCTCCATCATTTCTTTGGTGATAAGTTCCGGTTTGATACTAAACTCATTCATGGGGTATTGCTCTTTTAAGAAGTCCTTAAAACGGCTAAGCGCAATTTGTACCATGCGAATATCTTTCTTGGTATAACTGTTGATATAGGCTTGGAAATAGTCTAAGAAATTGACCGTTCTATCTTTTTTCAACCGATAGCCCAACATACTTTCTTTAAATTCTTGCTCACGCTCCGCACGTATCTTTGTGGCAAGCTCCAATGTTTCTTTGTTCTGCTGGCGTTCCGCAGGGGTACGGGGCTTATCTATCAGATACAGACTAAGGTTTTCTTTTCGTCTGTTATGCTTTACTGCAAACTTGGGCTTACCTTGCATCTTTCCACTATCATAGTACACTTGATTGCCGTTTTCATCTAATACGGGCTTTTCCTCTCTACCTAAATAATACTCTAAGTAAAGGCTGATTCTACCATCCGAGAGCTTATTTTGCTCTAATTTGGGGTTTTCTTTCGTTTTATTTTCTAACTTTGCCATTGTTTAGAGGTTTTATCCCGATTTAGGTACCATAACCGGGTGATTACGCTAAATAGTTGATTTTCTTTTGTTTTCCGATATTGCAAAGGTACAAAAGAAAATGATATTTCAAAGTGTACTAAAAGTGTACTGAATAACGGAAAATGGGCAAAATATGGCAAAAATAGAGAAAATAGGGAATATTCAAGTGGCTGATAATAAGTAAGATAAATTCTTTTATTTTCCTATGATTTCTATGGCTTGTACCGGGTCAGGGGTACTGAGGCGGAGAAAGTTGAAAAACTCTCTCCGCTTTTCTTTTCTACTCCTCGTAACTCGTTGGTTTGCTGATAGATTAAATCAAGCACTTTGTTATAAGAATTGGTTCGATATGTTTCAGAGAAATTAAAGATGATATTTCTTATCTTGAATGGCTCGTTTCAATCGAGAAAATGTCCAAAGAGGACTTTAAATTATTGATTATGATTTAATAACTAAAGTGATATGAAAAAATGGATTATTTACGTGCTTGGTGTAATCACAGGTATTATGCTGACATTCGCTTTCGCATTTTACGTTAATCTTTCTAACACTCCGGGAATTATTGGACTTGAAATGTTTGAAGAACCCGGTGATTATATGGAATACTCACAATTTGAAGTATTCCAAGTAGTGCAATCTGGATGCGCATTGGCTTACGCTGATGAATCTTTTGGCTCAATAGTTTTTATTATGCCGAATGAAAGCCAACAGTTCTATGATGACCAAAAAATCGTTCTTAAAAACGACCAGTGCGCTCAACATGTGGGTACTTATAAGTATAGTACTAAAATGGAAATAGAGAAAACAGTACCAGCTATTAGAATAGTTGATGGTGTAGAATTACCAAAATCAAATAGAACTGTTACTGAAAAAAAGGATTTCGGAAAAACATTGTTTGAGAAACCCGGTGAATGTGTAAGTAGGAAAAATTTTGAAGTACAGAAAGTTTTGGATTCTGGCGATGCCATTGCTTTGGAAATTAGAGAAACCATTTCAGAACATGTCTTTACTTCTGATTTAGAAGTCTTAATATTAGCTCAAGAGGGTAGTAATTTTTATAACAATCAAATAGTAAAAGCTCCACAAGGAAAATGCGCAAGACAAATTGGAAACTATAAGTATCAACAGTATGGAAGTACAAAGGTAATTCCTATAATTGCTTTCAAATAAGTCTTTGGCTGATGCCTTCGGACATGAAATGGAAGCAGGACAGGTGGATAGGGGAAGATGCGGATAGGAAGAAGTGGTCTATCATTTCTAACGATAGGAAAGATAAAATCAACTTATAGCAAAACAGTTTTTTATCTTTCAATCTTTCACCTTCTTCTTGAAACTCTTTATTCACCGGCGTTTTAT
>CAQBGY010000066.1 GCA_948759685.1 uncultured Eubacterium sp. | reverse complement strand
TCTTAGATGGTGGCAAGTACACTAGTAAAGATTTAAACACCCTTACTGGCGGAAATGATAGCCGGAAAGTCATATCCGACCTTAGAAAAGAAGGCTGGGATATTAAAGACGTTCGTCTGGACGATAGAAGAAAACTATATTGGTTAGAGCCGGACAAACGGCAAATGTCTATTGATTGGGAAGGAGGTAACAATGAATAAGGATAGCATACAACTTAATAAAGAATGTCGACTTTATGAAAAAGCGTTGCGAAAACTCCCTGATAAAGATCATATAAAAGTAAGCCTTGCAGGTATTAGTTATATTACTAATGGCAAAGTACCTCACTTCCGTGGAATACGTAAAGAAGTTTTCAAAGAAATCCGCCCTATACTCGATCGGTGGAAGAGTTTGGTAACACCCAAAAGTGAATGAAATGGGAAAGAATAGTTTTTTATTATACATATCTGATTATAAGTGCATAAAAGATCTTCCTTTAGAGCAAAAAGGAGCGTTGTTAGACGCTATTTTCGAATATGCTTCAACAGGAACAATAATAGATTTGCCCCCTATTGTTAGCATGGCTTTCAATTTTTTTCGCTCCCATATTGATGATAATACCAAGAAGTGGAACGAAAAAGTAGAAAAGAGAAGAGCAGCGGGAAGACTTGGCGGATTAGCCAAGGCAGAAAACTCCAAGCAAAGCCAAGCAAACGTAGCAAATGCTAAAGATGCTAAGCAAAGCCAAGCAAACGTAGCTGTTAATGTAAATGATAATGTTAATGTAAATGATACTCTCTCTCTTACTCTCTCTCATTTGGTAGAGAGTGCAAGTGTGAGAGAGAGTGTGAGTGAGAGAGAGGAAGCTAATAAAGTTTTCGATCTTCAATCAATCAAAGAGCAACTACTATCAGATGAAATCTGGAAAGAATCCGTTTGTATGCAATCTACTTTAGGTGTGTCTTTCATTTCTATGCTTCCCGACCAGTTAGATAAGTTCATTGCTTATATCGTTTCAATTGGAGAGGAACAGAGTATATCGAATATATCGGATGCAAAGAGAAGGTTTACTTATTGGTGGCAGAATCACGGAAGAAAGGAGGTACAGGATGAAAACAAACAAGTATACACCGTCCCCAATTAAGGGAATGCCGAACGCACCTGAAGCAGAACAAGCCGTTATCGGTTCACTTCTTAACTTTGGCGGTGACAAAGTATTCGATGCCATATCTCCCGAACTGAATAAAGATATGTTTTATGATAACCGGTACGCTGTATTGTATGATGCTATCCAGTCGCTTTATGCAAGCAATAAACCATGTGACATCGTATCGGTATCAAACGAAGTCCGCTCAATGGGGAAGATTGAAGAAGCGCCTCCGCACTTCATAGCGGAAACCCTCAATTACGGGTTTGATTCGTTTCATGCCGTCGAACATGCTTTGATGGTAAAACAGAAATATCTACAACGGAAAGCCATTGAATTATCCCATATACTCCAACAGCAAGCCTATGATGATACAGAAGATATCGGAGACGTCCTTTTCAATGCGGGGAAAGCACTGGAGCAAATGCAGCAGGATTTAATCGGGCAAAGTGAATCCCAGTCATTTAAAGACATTGCACAGTCCGCATTAAAAAACATAGAGAGGAAGATGGGATTGTATAGTAGCGGGAAACAGACAGGAATAACAACCGGACTACAAGACCTTAACGATATAAATTCCGGTTGGCACGGTGGCGAGTTGATAGTATTGGCAGCACGCCCAGCCATGGGAAAAACTGCTGTATCTCTACATTTTGGAAAGTCAGCAGCTAGACAAGGTATTCCGGTAGTCATTTTCTCTTTAGAAATGGATTCTGTCAGCCTGTATGAACGTTTCATTGCTTCAGAATCCAATGTACATCCCAGCAAATTAAGGTCCGGCAATATAAGCCAAGATGAGCTACTGCAAATAGATAAGGCAATAGGGGGAATTTTATACAGCTTACCGATAACAATAAACGATAACGCAGCTATAGGAATGAGTTACATCCGTGCAACGTGCCGTTTATACCATCGACAAAACAAATGTGGAATGGTGATAATAGACTATTTACAGTTGGTAACCGAAAGCTCAAATGGAACAAGAAACAGAGAACAGGAAATAGCCCGGATGTCCCGGGAAGCAAAGATTATCGCTAAAGAATTGAATGTACCTGTTATCCTTCTGTCACAACTCAACCGGGAAGTAGACAAGCGACAGGATAAAAAACCTATTCTTGCAGACCTTCGGGAATCGGGAGCCATTGAGCAGGATGCAGACATGGTTATATTCGTTCATCGTCCGGAATATTACGGAATCAGTGTCAAGGATTCATCCGGGCATGAGATTTACAACTATGGTGAATTGATTATAGCCAAACATCGAAACGGTTCTGTCGGAACTGTCAAATTCAAACATGACGGTTCCCTTACAAAGATATTCGACTACGATACGAAAGGTTATACAGAAAACAATCCTTTCTAATGAACATTGGTTTTATTGTCTAAGTATTTAGTAGATTGAGAAAGATGAAAACAATAATAGATCATAATCCGCACATTGCACTATCAGACCTAAAAGAGCTGTTCAGGCTTTCTGAAGGATCGGCAAGTTTTACTGCTAATGGAGTACAATACACTATCGTTTTTTCGCTAGAGGAACAAATATGCGTCTTTCTATGGGAGTATAATGGGAAGAAAAAACAGGAGAAGATAGAGTTAAGAAAAGAGCCCAGTAATTTAGGACAGGGCTATGTGTGGTATTTTGTTTGTCCATGCACAAGGCGCAAATGTCGAAAACTATTTTTAGACGGGAATATTATAGCAAGCCGGTACGCATTTAATCACGTCTATAGCATCCAAATGGAAAATAAGCCAAATATATTCTTCCGCAAGTTAGGCAAGTTGGATGATCCTCGCAAGAAGTACGGGAAACCATTATACCGGGGGAAAATAACACTCTACGGTAAAAAAATACAGAAGTACAGGAAAAGACAGCAAATCATCAATGAAAACATAGGGAAGTATATTCCTTCATTCATGTTCAAAACAAAGAAAAATATATGAAACTAAGAGAATATCAAAATAACATAGCTATCCAAGCGGCCAATAAACTAACAGCTTTCGGATGCTGTTACCTATCGATGGAATGCCGGACAGGGAAAACGCTCACGGCTTTATATGCCGCTGATAAATTCAACGCAAAAAGTGTTTTATTCATCACCAAGCTAAAAGCCATCCCCAGCGTAAAAAACGACTATATCGCATTACAACCATCTTTTAAGCTGGAAGTTGTCAATTTTGAAAGCAGCCACAAGGTGACAGGAAAGTACGACCTTGTGATAATTGATGAGGCCCATTCACTGGGAGCATATCCCAAGCCAAGTAAGCGTACACAGGAGATAAGGACCATTTGCGAAGGTTTGCCCGTGCTTTATTTGTCCGGCACACCTTCACCCGAAAGCTACTCACAGCTGTATCACCAATTCTGGGTATGCAGCAAATCACCGTGGAAAAGCTATAAAAGTTTCTATAAATGGGCGAAAGAGTACGTATACACACGGCAGAAGAGAGTAAACGGGTATCTCATAAACGACTACTCATGCGCCAACAAACCAAAGATAGACAATGATACTAGAAACCTGTTTATCTCTTACTCCCAGGAACAGGCGGGATTTGAGGTGAATATCAACGAGCACATATTGCAGGTACAGATGGAAGACAGGACCGGAGAATATATCAGGAGATTACAAAACGATTTGGTTGTAGACATCAACGGCTATACTGTTCTAGGAGATTCACCGGCAAAGCTTTTGACTAAATTACATCAACTATCTTCCGGGAGTGTAATTTCCGAGAATGGCGAGCATTTGATATTTGACAGCAGTAAGGCGGATTTTGTGAAGGGCTATTTTAAAGACCGAAAAATTGCATTGTTTTACGTGTACCAGTCCGAAGCGGAGTTATTACAGTCTGTTTTCCCGAACTGGACGGACAGCCCGGAAGAGTTTCAAGCCTCATCAAATAAAGTCTTTATATCGCAAGTTCGCCGAGCACGTGAAGGTGTGAGACTTGATACAGCGGATGCTTTGATTTTCTTTAATCTCGAATTTAGTTATCTATCATACGAGCAAGGCAAGAACCGCCTAGTTTCAAAAGAGCGCACCAGCCCGGCAGATGTTTACTTTCTTTGCTCTGACTGCGGGATTGAAAACAAGATATTGGAAGCGGTACACGGAAAGCAAGACTTTACACTTTCGTACTATGGCAGAACTAGAAAGTAAAATACAGGCTCGCATCATCAAACGGTTAGAGGCAGAAGGTTATTATGTGGTTAAATTGATTCTGACGAATAAACCGGGTATTCCTGACCTGTTATGCCTAAAGAACGGGAAAGCATCGTTTATCGAAGTGAAAAGGCCGGAAGAAAAGCCCAGACCTTTACAAGAATACCGGATGAATGAATTAAGAAACCTAGGTTTTGAATGTGAAGTAAGAAAAGAATGAACTACCGAAATTTGACAGATAAAATATATTCAGCCCAAATAAAGCGATTTAAGCCATTTTCTTTTGCGGGATAATAAGATATTCATCTTTGCGGAGAAAGTTGCTTAAACGCAAAGATTATGCCGAATAAAGGCAATTAATAGAGTATTGCTCAACTAAATAAATTATTAACCAATTTAATTTTTAAAATCATGAAACAAGAAACATTTTTCGGAGTAAGAAAAGACAGTGAAAAACATCTTTACGTGAGAAGAGGTGATAACAACGAAGTCCTTATCACTAAAACAGTAAACGGGGGATCCGTAACGGAAGAGAACACCGTACACCTAAATGCGGAAGAAGCCCGTAAACTGGGGATTCAGTTGCTAAAATTAGGTAATGAAGAACTGCCAAAATCTGGAATAGACCTTAAAGCCGAATCTTTCGTAGACAAAATCACAGTATACAGAGGAATAAACCCGGACGAAACACCGGCCAACCTCGCAGTTATCACCATTAATGAAAGCGATGAGGCCAGACAAGCAAGGGAAGATAGCGGAGAGGAACCCGGCTTTTCCATTGAAGGGGAAGAACTGGAAAAACTCATTTCCGCACTGGCAAAGATTGTATGATTACTAACAAAATCAGGACCAGGCAATGAACATTAAAAATTACAGAGTAGAAGATGTAGGTATAGGATTAGGGCTTTGTACCGATAAAGATTTTATTCCTGTTTCATACGCTGAAGGGGAAGAGCTAGCAAAACACCTACGTCGTACTATCCCGCTAAAGACTAAGACAATTATGTATGAACACCCGGATGCGGGATTGATTGAGATTCTTCGGGAAGATGCTATAAAAATGCTGAAAACATTAGATAGCATCTCCTGACACTAAGATTGTATAACCAATACCGGGCAGGGATGCTTTATTGATTCCCTGCCCAGCTTTACTAAAGTAGTAAACAATAGTAAAACAGACGTTTTAAAGCAAATCATTTGCTACTGTCGGGTATAATGTATAATTTTGAACGTATCTAAATAAAGAGCGTATGAAGCTATACGCAACCGTTGCCAGTCGTTCGGGGTTTCTACTTTGGGAACCCCTTTTTTATGCCTTCTACAGGCTTTTTTCATTGGCAATACAGACAAGGTTTAGACAAGGGTAAATCCCTCAAAAAGGGGCAAGATTAGGGCAAGGGTAAAACAAAAAAATAACAAGGAAGTAGATATAAAAACGCCCGCACAGGTCAATCATATACGGGCGTTCTCTTTTATCAAATCCTTATAGGTCCCTATTCAGGCTCATAACCTTCGTAATAGTACGATTGTGTAATACCCTTGAATATAACTTCTCTATCATCTACTCGGTTGGTTAATCTTTGATGTAACAAAGTTCGCAGTTCCAGATCATTAATCGGGCTTCTTTCCATAGCTTGCAAATAGAGAACCTTATCCACATTCTGCCAATCAATCACCATGCCAAGACGTTTTTTCAGAATCATATCAAGCCAAATGCGCATAGTACGACCGTTACCTTCCATAAACGGATGAGCGATATTCATCTCCACATATTTAGCAACGATTTCCTCAAATGTCGTTTCCGGCATCTTTTCTATTACCGGGAGCATCACATCAAGATACATGCAGTTGGCAAAACGAAAGTTCCCCTTTGCTATATTCAAAGTACGTATCTTTCCGGCAAAGCTATACAATCCCTCAAACAGATAGCGGTGTATGTCACACAATCCTTTTACGGTTCCTACCTCGATACGGTCTATATCTCCAGTCTCAAACAAAGCATGAGCTTTTGCAAGGCTCAACTTATCTATTTCATTTGTATTCATACCCTATTGCATTATAGATAAATATCTTTGTAAAGAGGCTATTTCGGCCTCAACAACAAGCTTTTGAAAGGCTTCCGGCTTATTCTCTGTGTGAGATCCTTCCAGTGCTTTATAATAGCTTATTTTATCCTCATTGCTGCCTTTTAAAGTAACCAATGTATACCCATTCCGTAAAAGATAAAGATTCATCAATAAACGTGACGTTCGCCCGTTTCCATCAATAAACGGATGAATACGCACAAGTTCATCATGGAGATATGCGGCTATAAGTACCGGATGTACTTTTTCTTCTTCCAACTGCCGGAACTTTATCATAAAATCCTCCATTTGCTTTTCTATCAAATAAGGCTGAGGCGGCATGTGGGTACTACCGGAAATCATAACGGGAACGGTACGGTATTTCCCGGCATTTTCACGATCTATTCCGTGCAAGATAAGAGCGTGTATTTCTTTGATAGTACGTTCACTTATCTCTATATCCTTCTTCGCTATATCTTTGATATAATCAATAGCCTCGCTATGATTGATAGCCTCCAGATGTTCACGCATAGACTTGCCGGATATGGTAACTCCTTCATTTACTACTAATGCGGTTTCCTGTAATGTAAGGGTATTACCTTCGATCCGGTTACTTTCGTAAGTATATTCTATATCCAAGGCATCCTGTATCTTTTGCAGCGCATCTTCCGGTAATGGACGTAAAGCGGATAACTCCCCTTTGAGTGTGTCAGCTTTATCTAACAACAGTTTTAAATCTTCATTCATGACTATTCTACTTTGATGGTTTCTTTTTATGAGCGATTTTCTTTATATCCTCATCTAATTCTTTAATGCTATTCAAATGCTCTAATCTTTTTTGGGCTTCCTTGTATTGGGCATACTCTTGACCTACTTTTTTAACCGCCAGTTCATGGGATATGGTACCTGCACATTCTAAGATTGTTTTTTCGTTCATAGTTAATACCATTCTTAATTTATCTATCCAATCTTTCATATACATTGGCTTGTGTTGTAAAGCTTGTGTTTCCGCATAAGCTAGATATTGTTCTACTATCAACTTCAACACGCCTATTTCTTCTTCATTCAAATAGTTTTTGCCAATAAGTACATCAGCCTTCGTTACTTTTCCCGGTTTTGAAGTGGAAGTAAGCCCCATCATGGGTAGCGTAGCATTAGAACGATAGTATATGAGTTCTGCGGCCGTTTTCCCGCTTACAGCCCAAAGAAGTTTATTTTGTACTTCCTTATAAAATGTCAATGTCATCTCATCGGACGGATCATAATCTATACTTGTAGCGTAAATATCCTTCACCTGTTGATAGAAAACCCGCTCTGATAGCCTTATCTGTCTGATTCTATCTAAAAGCTCTTTAAAATAGTTCATGGAAGAACCGGAAGTAAATCGCTCATCGTTTAATGTAAATCCTTTAATGATATATTCCCGTAGTCGTTGCGTTGCCCAAATACGGAACTGTGTACCTTGATGGGATTTAACACGATAACCAACAGATATAATTACATCAAGGTTGTAATAGTTGGTATCATATTCTTTTCCATCAGATGCAGTTGTTCGGAAATTCCGAACTACTGAATCAATATTCAATTCTCCTTCCTCAAAAATATTTTTAATATGCTCACTAATGGTTGATTTAGATTTTCCAAACAACTCGCATATTTGCGCTTGGGTTAACCAAACCGTTTCTCCTTCAAACAAAACATCAACCTTAATATGTCCGTCTTCCGATTTGTATATTACTATTTCTCCGTTTTTCATATTTATTCTACTTTGATATTATAAAACGATTTCTCCGCTTTCTATTCTATCCAGCAACCGGGACAAGTCCGATACGCTATTTATATTGTAATTGGTATCTCTTATGCGGATTACTCCAATAATACCACCGGAAGAAGATGAGGTAAACAACTCTGGAACGTCAACACCTAAAGCAGATGCAATCTTTTCCAATGTTTCAAGTGTTGGATTTCCATTGATAGCCCGACTTAAACTTTCTCTTTTCATTTCCATTTTATCGGCAAGGTCTTGAATTGTAAGCCCTTTTTCTTTACATACCTCTTTTACTGATAGTTTCATAATTATGTGATATTAAATGTTACAGTTGCAAATATACTCACATGAAACGCATATTATCACGTTTATTCGGTTAAGTAACGTTAAATATCAAATTTTACACGATCCATATTTTGCAAATGTGATAATAAGAGTTACATTTGTATTATCAAAGTAACATTAATAATCACGAAATATGAAAAGATACGATTTAAGCAAAATAATGAAAAAAGCTTGGGCACTATTTACGAACGCCCGTGCAAAGTACCCGACATTTGCCGATGCACTCCGTAAATCTTGGAGCATGGCAAAATTTGAGGTTAAAGTAGCCGAAGAACGCCAGGCAATCGAAGCGGAGACTAAAGCACGTGAAGCAAAGATACGTGAAGAGAACGAGCAAGCCGCCATTAGTTCGGTTCTTCTTCGTGCACAAATCGAAGCCGACCGGATCAGAAGAGAAGCGGAAGCCAAAGCGGAACGCATGAAAGGCGAGATAGCAGCACGCAAAGAGGGTATCTCTTACAATGAGTATCAAAACCGTATTAGCCGTGCAATGGGCTATGGGTGTGGCTCGTATTGTGGTGATTGATTATTAACCCGGTGGGGTCAGTGAAATAACGACCCCATCATAAAATATACACTATGACAGAAACAAAGGTTTACAAGCTCCACGAGAGCAAGCAAGTAGAAGATATTGCTACCTTGCTAAAGATAGAAGGAATAAAGCATAAGGTATTCGAATACGAAGAGTACATAGCAATAGAAGTGACTGGCACACCATTAGAGCTAATAAGAGCCTCAACGATATACCAACAGGTTACAACCATTGAATTATAACGAGATGGAGATAATGAAAAAAGGAGTAATACGCATGGCATCACTCCCTACTAGAATCAATCCGGTAGGCTGTTATTCTACCTTGATATTGATATTTTTACCGCAGTTGGGGCAGGTGATGGAAACTGTATCTTTCTTGGGTTGCTCGAAGAGTTCGGTAACAGGTACACATAAGGCATCGGCAATTTTGTTCAATGTTTCAACAGTAGGATTTCCGTTAACCATATTTGAAAGATTAACCCTGTTAATACCCATCTTATCGGCAAGCTCTGTTATAGTCATGCCCTTTTCTTTAATAACGTCTTTAATTCTTAAGTTCATAGTCGTAATGTTTTAGTTTACGATGCAAATATAAACATTATTATTAAATGTAATGCTTTTACGGTACAATTATTAGTTAAAGTAGTGTTAAATATATCTTTTTATTTGGCTACATGTACCGTAATATGTTACATTTGCGCCATAAACGAAACATAAAACGGTACAATAATAAATACAATAACATGGAGATATTGATAGTATTTGGGTGCCTGTATCTAGGCTACCGGCTTTTCAAGAAGCCCGGCGAACACTTTTTTGATATTTAATCAATAATGAACGCTACACTAATTATCTGTATCATCCTTCTTGCTTTTTGCATCTGGGATGAGATGTTTAACGATAACAACAGAAATCAATCAATATAAAATAATAACGCTATGGAATTTTCAGAAATTGGAGAAAAGTTTGAAGGTCTGACAGCAGACCAAGTTTACAACCTTGCAAAGTTCGGCAAGGAAATTTTAGAAATAAACGGCACTGTTACATTGGCAAGATGTTTACTTGAAGTTGTTCCTACCCTCATGGATGATAACAACTACAGAGAAGCCGGATGCATTGTCTTAGCAATAGCGAAAGCAGCCATAGAACTAGATCACCAATGTTGGGGTGAGCACAAAACACTTTTAGGACTTACCGGAGTGAATATAGATGATTACTGTTACGGGTTAAAGGGTGCACAAGAAATTATAGTGTATGGAAATGAAGATTGAACCCGCAAGCAAAGAGCGGACAGAGCAAGGAGAGCAGTTTATCAAAAGACTGCTGAAGATTCTACAGAACAACGATAAAGTAACGGTTAACATTATGTATTGCCAAACTTGTGTTATTGATAGCTTAGCTAGTATAGAATCCGGCACTAGTTATAATGTTAATCTAGGCAAAGACGGTTACACCGTACTAAATGAAATGGTTTACAAATCACATCAATAAAAAGGAATCATGGACTTATATGAGATATTATTGCAAAGAATAATCTTACTAACTGATGAATACTTGCAGTTAAAGGAAAGAGTTAAGGAGTTGGAGAACGAGACAAGAATGAAAAGCTCAACGGCTCCAAAGATAATAAAAATGAGAATAGAGAAAGCAAAATAGATTTGTCAGGGGTCTTCGGGCCGGCACATTAGTTGACGCCAATCGACAAAGCCACCCCGGTAACAATACGGTTGCCGGGTTTACATTTAAACGAATCCAATTATGAATATACATCAAACATCACCCAGATCTGATTGCACCCACTTCGCCAAGTGCGGCAAGCGGTCTATAGCCTATTGCCGGAGATATGGCGCACATGAGTGCCTGTCGTGCCAGCTGGTTAAACGGAAGCCAAAGAACCGGGTTATAGTGGACGGAATAGAGCGGAAGAAATGCACACATTGCGGAAAGGTTCTTCCCCTTCACCGGTTCTATGACCGGACGGTAGTACGGAACGGCAAAAGCTATCATCTGAAAACGTCATGGTGCCGGCTGTGTATGTCCGGTTCTCAATGCGAAAGGAATAAAAGAAAAGTAGCCGCATCCAAATTTGGTTTCGGCTGAATATAAAACAATAGCTTTTAAATATAATCGATTATGAAAACAAGAATCATTAATGCAAGCACTGAACTCAAAAATGAGCCGAGTGTACACAAAAGAACTATGTCATCCGTGGAGATTGCGGAAATGACCGGAAAACTACACCGCCATGTATTACGGTCTATCCGAGCAATGGAGCCGGCATGGGTGAAGGTTAACGGGTCCAATTTTGGGCTCGTTGAATATACTGATGCAAAAGGGGAGAAAAGACCCATGTATCTACTAGACTACCGGGAATGTATGTACATCGCTACCAAGTTCAATGACGAAGCCCGTGCAAAGTTAATCCTTCGTTGGGATGAACTGGAAAGAGAAGACAGGGCAAAGGAAAGTAACGCCCTACCTGGTCCGACAGATTACGGAGTAGGTCATACGGTACATGAACTTATTGAGTGGGTAGGCGCTTTGCAAAGGTTAGGCGGAGCGGATAAAGCCTCAACGCTGGAACTAATGAAGAAGATAGCGGAAGAAAAAGGTTTGCCAATGGTTGATATACCCGTTTCTACAGAGAACACACCGGCAGAAAAACGCCCATGTATTGAGAAGCTTACCCCATCCCCTGCAAAAGAGAAAGATAAATGTAAGATAGTACGCAAAGCATACACTTTGACAGACCTGTTAAAGATACACGGGAAAAAGTACACGGCAGCACAATTCAACCAGTTGCTTATAGAAAAAGGCTTCATGGAGATTCTATACAGAAACGGGGAACCATACAAAGCAATATCCTTAAAAGGGTTGAAGTACGGAGTGAATAGTACACGCATTGATTATCCGGACACATTGCTACCTGTTTGGTATAGCGATACTTTCCCGAGGCTTGTAGAATTGATAGAAGAGCCAGACCCGTTTTGATAAAAATTTGTATCTTTGTAGTTGGAATCATGGACTATCCTTTTAAGTTGGTTGCAAACTAATTTGATTCATTAATTAAATATTTTTGTTTGTGTGTTTGTATGCTTATGCTGTTTCGTCTTGAGATGAGGCAGCATTTCTTATTTACCCGTATTCCTTTCAGGATTTGCGATTTTAGAGCTTTCTCTGTATGTCCGCCCAATAAAAGTAAAACGCTCAGACGCAAACCAAAAGGTGAGAAAACGAGCGTTAAACAAGCGTTATTCAAGTAAAACGGCATAGGATAACGTAGGAAAATCTCACATTATAGTACAAACATACTATTGCTTTCGAAGTAAGAAAACGGTTTGAAAACGGTTATAAATTACTCAAATATGCACTGTTTTTCAACTTATAGATATTTATCCATATTTACATTATTCGCTTAGATTCCTATAGGTGATTATTCCCGTCTTATAACTAGAGAAAACGGCGGAAAAACGGCGGAAAAACGGCGGAAAACGAGCAAAACACCCTAAGATTACCCTAAGGATAAACTAAAGAATTAGGGCAAGATTACGGCAAGGGTAAAATGTGTATTTTGACAAATCTCATGATCTATAACTCCAAATAACCGTTATTTGGAACTGATACACTACAAAGATTTTTCCATAGTCATTACACGTGTGAGAAGAAGGTGCCCACTTCTCCTACTCTATTTTTGTAGTACCAATGTAGTACCATTATGGCTCAGTTGTAATTCTTGGGGGATTAATATTTGTAACTTCCATTTATGCAT
>CAQBGY010000065.1 GCA_948759685.1 uncultured Eubacterium sp. | reverse complement strand
ACATCTATTCCATTAATCCCCGGCATCTGAATGTCCAAAAAAACAATATCAATGTTAAGATATTTTTCCTGACATCGCTGGTTAAGTATGTTCTGGAGGGATATAGCGTGAAAGCAGAACGCTATTTAATCAAGCCATTAAAATACAACCAGTTTGAGAAAGAACTACAGAATGTGGTGAAATCAATAGAATTGGAAAATAATAGATTCTTTATCGAAAAGAACGATAGTGGTATTTTCAAAATAATGTTATCTGATGTGATTTATATAGAAACGGTAGGGCGGAATACATTAATACATACTAAGACGGATGAAATTGTGAGCTATCGCAATATGAAAGAACATGAAGCATTATTAGACAAATGCTTTTTCAGGTGTCACCGGGCATATATAGTAAATCTGGCTTATGTCAAGTCTGTTGTAGAGTACGAAGTGGCGATTGGAAAAGACGTAAAAATACCATTAAGCAAATATCGCAAGAAACAATTTAAAGAGGCGTTGCTGGATTACTATGGCGATCAACTGGGATAAAAAGTTTTGCTGAAAAGCAAAACTTTTTTGAATTAAGAACCGAATAGAGATATTAAAAAGCTATTTGTTCATTGTAAAATACCAAATATTCAATGAACATTTACAGTGTAAATGAGATATGATAGATTTCTTTAAGAAAAATATTATTAGAGGTGGTGTAAATGTATTCTTTTATGAGTCCTGTAAAAAAAATATACCGTAAGACGGAACTGCATAGTACGGAGCTAGTTGAAGAAAGCATAGAAATATGTCCTGAATGTGGAAGCTCTAATTTAAGTTCACAATTAAAAGAGAATGGAAAAGTATGCAGAGTGTGTGGTTATCATTACAAAATGAGCGCTATGGAACGGATAGCATATATTTGTGATGATAAGTCCTTTGTTGAATTTAATCAGGAATATACAGCAAAGGATATTTTAAAGTTTGAGGGGTATGTTGAGAAATTAGAGCAGGATAAGCGTAAAACGGGTTTAAATGAAGCGGTTATAACAGGTATTGGAAAAATCAAAGGTATTAAGTGTGTCCTGATTGTAATGGAAAGCGAATTTAGAATGGGAAGTATGGGAACTGTTGTGGGACAAAAGATATTGGAGGCAGTAAACAGGGCATTAGAAGAAAAACTATCCGTTATCAGCATTATTGCTTCAGGTGGTGCCAGAATGCAGGAGGGGATGTATAGTTTAATGCAGATGTCAAAAACTGTATCGGCATTTGATGATTTGAAAAATGCGGGGTTAATGACAATCAATATTCTAACAAACCCCACAACCGGAGGTGTATCAGCGAGTTTTGCAGTTTTAAGTGATATATTGTTGGCGGAACCAAAAGCTATTATTGGTTTTGCAGGTAAAAAAGTAATTGCGCAAACCTTAAAGGCTGATCTGCCGGACGGTTTCCAAACAGCAGAGTTTTTAAAAGAACATGGTCATATAGATGATATTATTGGGAGGGAGCTACAGCGAGATTATTTGGCAAGACTGCTAAAAAAGGGAGCTGCTGCAAAAGAGGTAAGTGAACAAAAGGAATTTAAGCCCTTGCAACTAAATACAAAAAATTTGCAGCCAATAGAGAAGCTGGAAATGGTAAGAAGAAATGACAGGCTTACAACTAAGGATTATATTGGATTTCTGGTTGAAGATTTCGTTGAGCTGCACGGAGACAGGGTGACAGAAGATGATAAGGCAATAATGGCAGGAATAGGGTATATAGATGGAATAAAAGCTGTTTTCATTGGTCAGCAGCGTGGAAAAAACTTAGACGAAAATCTTTATAGAAATTTTGGCATGGTAAAGCCTGCTGGCTACAGAAAAGCCAGTCGCATTATAAAGATGGCAGACCGGTTAGGATTGCCAGTGATAACATTTATTGATACAAAGGGGGCTGATCCAACTGCTGATTCAGAAATGCAGAATCAAAGTGAGGCTATAGCAAACTGTATTCTGACAATGATTCAGTCAAGAGTTCCTAACATATCTGTTGTGATTGGAGAAGGTGGAAGCGGGGGTGCTTTGGCGATTGGCACGGCAAATATAATATTAATGTTGGAAAATGCTTTATTCTCGGTTATTTCACCAGAAGGTGCAGCCTCAATTTTATGGAAAGATAGTAATAAAGTTGAGAAGGCTATGAAAAATTTAAAAATTACAGCGCAGGACTTAGAGAAAATGGGAATAATTGATGACATAATTCCTGAATTAATAATAAAGTCAGAAGAAGATGCGGTTCGCCAATCGGGTATCATAAAGTCATATATATTGAAATATTTAAGAGAGCTTATGCCCTTAGAGCATGAGTTGATAATGGAAAAAAGAAAAAATAAATATAAAAATATAGGGTGTTTTAATAAGGAGGAAGATAAAAATGGCAAATAATGAGAGTGTTGCACAGAATAATTTATTGGATAAGGTGTTGAGGTTTTATACGGATAATAAAATTGATGTGCTGCAAGTACAGCTACAAGATGTTGAAATAAACATTAAAAAAGAACAGTCGAATGATTTTTCAACAGATTTAGTGCAGCACGCACATACTGCGTTGGAAGAGAAAGCACAGGAGGTTCATAGTGGTGTGGACATTGTAACAATCAACTCTCCTATGGTCGGTGTTTTTTACAATTCACCTAATCCCGGAAGTCCTGCTTATGTTAAGGAAGGGGATTATATTGAGAGCGGGGTAGTCGTAGGATTAATCGAGGCAATGAAAACATTTAATGAGATAAGAACAGATGTATCTGGAGTCGTAAAGGAAATTCCGATAGTTGATGGGCAAATGGTGGAGCATGGGCAAGTGTTATTGAAAATCGTTCCACAATAGTTTGAACTGTTAAACTGTGTTGTGTTTAAAATAAGGAAAAGAGGCTATGTTATGAAAAAAATATTGATTGCGAATAGAGGGGAGATTGCTATTCGCATTATTAAGGCATGCAAAGAGCTGAACATTGAAACTGTGGCAGTATATTCAGAAGCGGATAAAGAGTCTTTACATATCATGTTAGCCGATGAATCATACCAGATCGGGAAAGCTCAACCTACAGAAAGCTATTTGCACATGAATAATATTATTGAGCTGGCAAAACTGACTAGGTGCGATGCAATACATCCGGGATATGGATTTTTGGCAGAGAATATAATGTTTAGAAAATTGTGTGAAAAGGAACAGATTAAATTTATAGGTCCCAGCCTTGATAATTTGATTTGCATGGGAGACAAGCTGAAAGCAAAAGAAATTGCTAAAAATATAGATATTCCTGTGGTGCCAGGCGTTGATGATTTGATTAAGAGCAGCAAGGAATTAGAGAGTATCGTTGAAAAAACCGGTTTTCCGATTATTCTGAAATCTGCTTCTGGCGGTGGTGGAAAAGGGATAAAGGTTTGTAATACTAAAAAAGAAGCAATAAAGCAGTTCTCCATAATAAAGAGCGAAACAAAGTTGAGTTTTGGAGAAGATGGTGTGTACCTTGAGAAGTATATACCTAAATTCAGACATATAGAAGTGCAGATTTTAGGAGATATGTATGGTAACTGCATACATTTAGGGGAGAGGATCTGCTCCATACAGCGTAATATGCAAAAACTGATTGAAGAATCGCCAGCTCCGCTACTGCCGCCAAAACTTAGAGAAGAAATGTGTCAATCCGCAGTGCGGCTTGGCAAAGAAATCAAATATGTTGGATTGGGAACCGTTGAATTTATATATGACTATGAGAATGAAAAGTATTATTTTATGGAAATGAACACAAGAATACAAGTGGAGCATCCGGTTACAGAAATGATATATAATATTGATCTTGTTAAAGAACAGATTAAGGTGGCAAGAGAAGAAAAACTGGCATTGACACAAGAACAAGTGAATTATCATGGCAGTGCAATTGAGTGTAGGATTAATGCGGAAAACCCGGATATGCATTTTTCTCCATCTGTGGGGGAAATAGAATTATTTATTCCGCCGTATGGAAGTCCCGATGTTAGAGTGGATACGTTTATTTATTCGGGATATAAGGTTCTGCCTTATTATGATTCTATGCTAGGAAAAGTAATAGTTCTTGGGAAGGACCGCATGGATGCAATACGGAAAATGGAAGTTGCATTGTCCTCTACAAAAATCGAGGGAGTGTATACAACTATATCATTTCTTCGCAAACTTATCATGGAAGAGAAGTTTATTGACGGGAGTTATGATAATCTGTTTGTAGAGGAATTTATGCATAAGTAATAGTAGGAGTTTTAGTTAATATTAGAAAAAATAAAAGGAGATTGATAATCTCCTTTTTTAATCTTCTGCAAGGTGTTCAAGCGTTTATGACAAGATGTTTTTGGGTTCAATTGTTTTATGTAGCAGCAGATAGAGTATATCTGTGGTTATTGCTGTGAATGATATAGCCAATAGAATGATCCATTGTCTGAATGGAAGCGTTAAGTTAAACATATCAAGTGTAGTATGTTCAGGTTTGAGTATGGAAATGCACCCGGCAAAAAAGAACCATATAAAAATATTGCAACGAATAGTTCTTCTGTCAAATTTGGAATATATTAGCTCAATACACACAAGAAAGAATACCAAAGCAATTAGTATATTTTCCGTTAGAAGAAATTTTGTATATGCCCCAATATCTACATGATTCAGTATATATACCTGAAATAGAACATGCATAATTGAAGTTAATGCGTTGAATAGCGTGATAAAAATTTTTAATATTTTCATAATCTGTATTGACTTAGTTCCCCCGTTTTCTTATTTTTAAATATTCATCTCTGCTTGTATACCCGACACCTGCGAAGTATCCATATGCACAGGTTTTGTCACTCTGCATGATTGAGAAAGCACAATAGAGGTGTCCGCCTTTAGGTTTAACGGCTGGCAGGGTTTGAATGTAATAAGGTATATTCTTGTCAATAAAGTGCTTATAGGATATTGCATTTTTCGTCAATATGTTGATGGCGTCAAGCGGAAAACCATTAAGAGCCATTGCAGCAATGGAAGCCTGCCTTGCAACTTCAAAAATTTTAATGCCATCGAAGTGATCGGATTCATGGTCTGTTTGAATCTCAGAAATTTCAGGGAAACCCTGAAAATAAAACAGATTGCCGATTTGTTTAGGAACTGAAATGAATACATTATCTGAATGATCCTTGTGAACATATTTCTTTTCAATGGCTTGTGGGTTATTTCCTATGTCATCAAGTATTTGCATAGGAACTGGTATTTTTTTAATTATATTTACTGCGTCATCTGGCTCCTTGTAGCCACATTTTAAATCCTCAAGAAGTGCATGTACATTCCCGGAGGAGTATGCCGAATAGAAGTCGGAGTATGCTCTTTTCATCTGATCATCAAAAATAATACTGCCGTCGTTTCCGATGCAGTATACTATCTTTTTCAGTTCTGCCACATCGCTTACCCAAATTTCATTTTTACCCAAAAGTTTTGGCTCTATTTGAGTAAAATAGATTTTGAAGATTTTAAGTTTGTCTTGTTCCAAATTATCTAACATAGAATGCCTCCTTAAATATTTTTTTGTCATACTAACATGGAAAAAAGGGGAGGTAAATATATGCAGAATAATTGGTATTTTTAATTACATAAATGGAAATCCAAGAATTTAGATGACCATTTATTCCATTTAACTTCCCACACAAACGAAAAGCATTTACTTGATTTTTCATATATGGTATTACTTTTTGTGTTCAATTAAGAAAAAAGAGGTGATGAAAATGCTTATAGGAATTACGGGGGCTACAGGCGGATTAGGCAGACGGCTTACTGAAATCCTTTTAGAACGGGGATGCTCTGTCAGATGCCTGATTAGGAATGGCAGTAACCTAAATGTATCCAAATCGGAAAACGTAGAGATAGTTACGGGGACGCTTTCAGATGTGTATTCCCTTGCTAAATTTGTGAAAGGTGTTGATATTTGTGTGCATATTGCAGCGCAGGTAACATCAACATCAAAGGAGGCTTTGTTTGAAACAAATGTTACAGGAACAAGAAATCTGTGTAAAGCAATAGAGGAAAATAACAGAAGTTGCAGACTTGTTCATTGTTCTTCAATCGTTGTAAGGGAACTGTTATTTTACCAGAAACCGTTTGTTTCAGATTACACCATGAGCAAATACTATGCTGAACAGGTAGTCGATCAATATAGTAACAGAATCAAAACAACAATTATTTATCCGGGATATATATTCGGAAAGTACGACAGAGCTTTGATGCCATACATTATTGATATGCTGCAAAATGGATTGAAATTTTGGATTAGGGGAGGTGAAAAAAACGCACCGATTATTTATGTAGATGATTTGTGCGAACTATTTTATCAAGTCATAATGAATAAAGATACTGTTGGGAAAAAATATGTTAGTTTGGAAAGGCAAGAAAAGGGAATGCACCATGTAATCAAACTGATAGCATCAAGGCTGAATTATCCAGTTCCGCAGAAAGTTTATCCTAAATGTGTAATACGGATTTATCTCAAATTTAATGCTTTGCTTTCCACATGGTTCGGAGCTAAAAAAATAAAAATGAGTTTGAGGTCTTTGAATATCTTATCGAACCATGCAAAGCATTTTAATAATGCGTTTGATGATATTGGCTGGAAACAGAGATATACGTTGGATGAAATCGTAATGACTGCACTGGATGATTATTTACAATATAGGAAGGACAACAGTTAGATTTGGAGAAATGATTATTTTGTAGAAATGTTAAAACGAGGAGATGCAAAATGAAAGTAAGATTATTAACAAACGACGGCAGATGCAAATGGTTACAAACAAGAATGCTGAACCAGCTATTTCCTGAAATGATTGAGTCAAGTAAGAATGATACTGAAAAGACTAAATACATGATTAAGGACTGGGTTAGCAATGATAATGGAAGGGTTGGTGCAGATCTTAAATGGATGGCAGAGATCGGGGTTCCGTTAGTAGAAAACTATAAGGACATAACGGAGAATGATGTTGTTGTGAATACGGGTTATGATTCGATTTATGACGAGGAAATAGACTTGCGCCGGAGAGGAATTGAGTTTATAGATGCGCCCTGTCCTTTTGTCAGAAAAGTTAGAAATGAATTTGAGGACATCAAGACAGGTTACCAATATGTCCTCCTGTGCGAGCCAAACCATATTATCATTAAAAACTACAAAGCACTGTTTCCGGCAGATATGATACTTGTGCAAATGCATAACTATGAGGAACGTATCAGGGAACAGCAGAACGGAAAACCCCTATATTTGGTTCCATATGTAACATTTTTGCCTAAGCAGTCAAAACAGATATATGATTTTATCCAGCAGCAGTATCCGGATCGTGAGAATAAGTATGTCAATCTGTCATGTATGTGGGTAAACAGCAAAGTAAGCCCCATTGTTGAAATGAATGCTTTGACTGCGCAGGATTTGGAAGGGATTGAGGATGCTCTCATAATTACTACAGCGAAGTCAACAAACAAATCATTAGCCTCTCTCACAATTACAGCAGAGGATATGGGGCTGAATGTAATAGCAATAGGCTCATTGGAAGAATTTCTTTCATACGAGGCGCAACATCAAAATAGCAGGATATTATTGGTAAGAAGTCCGATTCCTAATATGGCAGAAGAGCCTATTATGAAATACATAGAAGAAAATAAACTGGTTGATGAAATCTAAGAAATGGAGGAATAAATTATGAATTTAAAAATTATGGGAACAGGAAGTAGCATTCCAAAGGAAGTGGTAACAAATGAAAAAATCACGTCACTGGTTGAAACGACAAATGAATTTATCGTCAGCAGGACCGGAATTGAGGAAAGACATGTTGCCACAACGGAAACAACTGTAAGCATGGCGGTAGATGCCGCAAAAAAAGCATTAGAATGTGCCGGAATAAAAGCGGAAGATCTGGATTTGATTATTGTAACAACGATGTCACCGGATAATAGCTGCCCAAATACAGCATGTTCGGTTCAGAATGAAATAGGGGCTTTTAATGCAGCGGCAATTGATTTGAATACGGCATGTAGTGGTTTTATCTTTGCAATGAGCATAGCGGACGCATATGTAAAAACCGGAAAGTATGAAACCATTTTGATCGTGTCCGCAGAGCTTCTATCAAAGGTAATCGACTGGTCAGAAAGAACAACCTGCATATTGTTTGGCGATGGTTCTGGAGCTGCCGTATTTAAAGCAGGCGAAACAGGACTGATTAAGGTATGTGAGTATGCAGATGGTTCAGGTGGAAAACATTTATCGGCGGGAAGTGTTCCGATTAATAATTTGTTACTTGCCGATAAAAAAGGATTTACATATCCGGTGATGAACGGTAAGGAAATCGTTAAGTTTGCGACAACTAAAGTGCCGGAAAGTATCAGAGAGGTGCTGGCAGAAGCAAATATCGACATTTCGGAGATTAAATACTTTGTGTTGCATCAGGCGAACAAGAGGATTATTGAAGGGATTGCGGAGAACTTGGGCGTGGATATGAGTAAGTTCCCTACCAATGTTGAAAGATACGGAAATACATCATCTGCAAGCCTGCCCATATTATTGGATGAAGTTAATCGTGCAAATATGCTTGAAAAAGGAGATAAAATTGTTTTGGCGGCATTCGGGGGCGGTTTAACTTGGGCGGCTGCGGTTGTTGAATGGTAAAATATAAGGAAAGAGGGTGTTAGAAGTGCTAAAAAAGGATGCGGTACAATTCATAAGTCCAGATGTGGCTATGAAATATATACATTCCGGTAATAGAGTTGTTATTACAGGAGCAGCCGGGGAGCCTCAATATTTAGTAAGAAATATGGTAGAAAACAGACATTTATATAATAATGTTGAGTTGATTCAGTTTATGGCTATGGATGATGAACCTTTTTTTCAGAATGATATGAGAGAACATTTTCGGTATAATACACCATTTGTAAGTCCGACAACCAGAAATGCCGTTGCTTCTGGATATGCTGATTTTACGCCCTGCAATCTTTCGCAGATGGAGTGGCTTTTCAGAAATAAACTGCCGATTGATGTTGCGTTGATTCAGGTTGCACCGCCGGATGAGCATGGATTTTGTAGTTTAGGAGTCAATGTTGATTATATCAAGTCCGGAGCTGATAACGCCAAAGTCATTATCGCACAAGTGAATGATCAGATGCCCCGTTCGATGGGTGATTGTTATATACACATTAATGATATTGACTGTTTGGTAGAGTGTTCTGCTCAGATTCCAGAACTGAAAGCAGCAAAAAGCGGTCCAGTGGAAATGGCAATTGGGAAATACTGTGCAAGTCTGGTATCAGATGGAGATACTTTGCAATTGGGTATTGGTGGTATTCCTGACGCAATACTGAAGGCTTTGAGTAATAAAAAGAATTTGGGAATACATTCGGAAATGGTATCTGATGGGGTTATGCACTTGATGGAAGCTGGGATAATCAATAACAAAAAGAAATCAATCGATCAGGGGGTTTCTACAATTTCTTTTGTTTTGGGAACCCATGAACTATATAGGTTCATACACAATAACCCGTCAATAAATATGATGCCTGCATCGTATGTCAATAATCCGCTGGAAATAATGAAAAATGAGAATTTTGTTGCAATTAATTCATGCTTGGAAGTAGATCTGATGGGGCAGGTAGTATCTGAAATGATTGGAAAACAGCAAATTAGTGGCGTTGGCGGTCAGGTTGATTTTGTCAGGGGAGCTGCTATGGCGAAGAATGGAAAATCAATCATGGCTATGCCTTCAACTGCCGCAGGTGGAACCGTGTCAAGAATTGTGGTGAGTTTAAGTGAAGGGGCGGCAGTGACAACTTCAAGGAATGATGTGGACTATATTGTAACAGAATATGGAATTGCGGAGTTGAAAGGAAAAACTTTACGTGAGAGGGCAGATGCCTTAATCAACATAGCGCACCCGAATTTCAGAACGGAACTGCGAATGCGGTTGGAAAAGAAAATGGCATCTTGACAGTTCTATCAATGCCAAAACTGTATTTGTGCAGTTTTGGCATTGATTGTTTAGTGGAGATTTACGTCTCCCCATGCTTTCATATGCTCTAGTATTGGTACAAAACTTTTACCTAAGTCAGTCAATGAGTATTCTACTTTAGGTGGAATTTCCTGATAGATGTAACGGGAAATAAAACCGTCAGCTTCCAGTTCTCGTAATTGTTTTGTAAGGGTAGATTGGGTAATTTCACCAATCTGTCGTCGTAAATCACTAAAACGTATGGCTCCAGAAACGGCAATATACCATAGTATAATTATTTTCCATTTTCCACCTATGGCTGCCTGAATTTTACATACGGTTGTACATTGGGTTACGTTTTTGTCATATTTTATATTTGACATAGTAATCACTCCTTATGTTAGACTGTGAAATAATTCTATATAATTTGGAGGAAGAAATCAAGATACAATATAAAAAAATACCTAGTATTAGAAATAATACTATAAACATTTAAAGACAGTTCTTCAAAAAGTAATCACTACGTGGTAATATAAAGAAAAATAATTAGGAGAGTGAAATTATGCATTATACAGGACAGATTTGGAGACCTCCATATGAGGCTTATTCATTGCTGCTGGAGGTAACGGCGGGGTGTACACATCATAAATGTAAGTTTTGTACGCTTTATAATGATTTGCCTTTTTCGTTCAAAATGTCCCCTTTAGAAGATGTGGAGGCGGATTTGCAAGAAGCAAAGAAATATTATGGATTTATCAGGAACCATGTTCCTATGAGAACTTTTTTAACTGGGGCAAATCCGTTTGTTTTACAAACGGAAAAACTTCTCACCATAGCGAAGATGATTCATAAATATTTTCCAAATAATGAATCTATTGGCTGTTTTGCGAGAATAACTGACACAACACAAAAAACAGATGAAGATTTGAAGAAATTAAAGGCAGCAGGGTATGATGGATTAACCATCGGAATGGAAACTGCCGATGATGAAGCTCTTGCATTTATGAATAAGGGTTATCAGTCAAAAGATATTTTACAACAGTGCAAGCGGTTAGATGAAGCGGGCATAAGCTATAGATTTTTCTATTTAACAGGTATTTCCGGTTGGGGGAAAGGTGAGCATGGTGCGAAAGTAACAGCAGATATATGTAATCAACTTCACCCTGATCTGGTGGGAGCCAATATGATGACAATTTATCCCGACTCTGAACTTTATCAGGAGATCAAGCAGGGAAATTGGAAAGAGGAAGAGGAGATTGAAAAATATAAGGAAGTAAGAACTTTGGTAGAAAATTTGCAAATTCCGGTAGAGTTTGCAGCATTAGGAGCTTCCAATGCATTTCAATTGCATGGAAGATTGCCAAAGGATAGGAAAAAATTATTGTCCACATTAGATAATATTATTAATAATGTTAATGAGGAGGAATTAAGAAGGTATCGAAAGAATCTTCCTCATCTATAGGAGGTATAATTGTGCATTTTACAGGAAGAACATGGAGACCGCCATATGAGAAATTTTCGGTAATTATACAGGCAACATCTGGTTGCACCTATAATAACTGTAGATTTTGCAATCTTTATAAAGGCGAATGTTTTAGAATGTCTCCCATTGAAGAATTTGAAGAGGATTTGGCAGAAATTAAAGTGTATCAGCCATATGCAAGACGGTTGTTTCTTACAGGGGCAAATCCGTTTGCCATGAGTTATGAAAACATAAAACTTAGGGCATTAACCGTAAAGGATTATTTAATTAAGTGTCAGACAATTGCAATGTTTGCAAGCATCAGGGACATTAAAACAAAAAGTGTAGAACAATTAAAAAAACTGCGTGCATTGGGGATAAACGGATTGAGTATTGGAATGGAGAGTGGTGATGACGAAACCCTTACACTGGTAAATAAGGGATATAATTCTAATGATATTGTGGAACAGCTTGCAAAACTGGATGAGGCAGGAATTGAGTATTATCTGGTATATATGACAGGGTTAGCAGGAAAAGGAAATGGTCAAAGAAATGCTATCAATACGGCGAATATTTTAAATCAAATCAGTCCTTATTTTGTTCCAAATCCTTATTTTCTGCATATTGATTCTCTGACTCTTTTTCCTGGCACAGAGTTATATGAAATGGCGCAAAGCGGCAAATTTGTAGCTGCGGGAGAAAAAGAACGATTAGAGGAACTTATAACTTTGGTTGAAAATCTGAGATTAAGAACCCGTCTGCAGGCAAATACAATAACAAATTATAAGCCGATTACGGGGTATTTACCAAAAGATCGGGAACATGTGGTTTCAGAATTGAGGGCAGTAATTAAAAATACAAGTGAAGAGGAAATGGTAGAGTATAGGAATAGCCTTAATTCATTAGGTATGGAATAGAGAATGCCTTACATTTATAGTGCTTACCTTTGATTAGATAAAGAAAGGTAAATATATTAGAAGTTTATGAAGGAATATTGCAGGTGCAGTATTCCTTTTTTTATATATTTTTTTACTAAAAAGTGAAACCAAATTCCTCTCATTAACGTATTGATAAAAAATTTGAGCAGATAGGATTGGGAGGAATGGACGAAAAAAGCATACTAAAGAAATTACGGAACAAAGATGAAAAAGCATTTGAGGAAATAATTGATTTATATTGTGCTTATGTTACTTCTATTGTCGGAAGCCTGTTAAGCTCAAAGGGAACAAAGGAAGATGTGGAGGAGGTGGTTGCGGATATATTTATTGCATTATGGAATACGGCTGAAAGAATCAATTATGAGGAATACAGCAGTATCAAAGCATATATAGCGGTTATTGCAAGAAATAAGTCTAAAGACTGGCTAAGAACCGCTAAGAAGCAGGAACTGCGGTTGTTGGATGATGTCCTGATAGTTGAAAACAGTGTTGAGCATTTAATTGTTCAAAGAGAGCAGCAAAGGATTATAGCAAAA
>CAQBGY010000064.1 GCA_948759685.1 uncultured Eubacterium sp. | reverse complement strand
TTGCGAGTTTTGATTTATATTGAGGGCGTTTTTGAGCTTTTGACACACCCTCTTTAATTTTACTCATCAGTAGAAGCACTTTGAGATTGTGTGAACTGCTCGTAGAAATTGTTGAGAAGGCGATTTATAATGGTCTCTTTGGTATCACCACCTCGCTGTCCTTTGGCTTTCTCTATCTGCTCTGCTTTCTCTTTGTTCAGACTTGAAAAGAACTTGACCAGATTGTCAATCGTAGCACCTTTTTGGTCATCGTCTGCTTCATCGTACTGATAGATAATCCAATCAATGAGAGTTCGACTTTTGAGAATCTCTTTAGAGAGGTATTCTGCTACTGCTTTTAATAATCTTCTCCCCCTTTCCAATCCATTAGTTTTCCGTAATTTGTCACTTATCTTACCCGCCATTGCATCTGCCATTATCTCTTTAGTAATACCCGCTTTAAACGTTCCCCATTTGGAGGCAGTTGGTAGCGGATAACCTTCTTCGGTAAGTTCCACGATAAAATCAAGTAGCGGAAGTTCCTCTTTGCACGCCATTTTAGCCCCTTTAGGAAAGTCGCCCCCCTTCCAAGGATTTGTACAAATGTTAATCTCCGAAAACATTCTCGAGACTGCAATTTCTTCATTCAAAGCATAGATAAGATAGAACTCACCTTTGTACTTCTCTTCATCTTTTAAGTCCTTGTTAGCTTCCAGAAGATTTAGATGACCTTTGTAACGGTGGTTTGCATCCACTAACACAACGTACCGGTCTGCATCAGCTGCGCTAATGATTTCTCCCGTTTCAAAATCTACAATTTCCAATCCGGCTTCTATAACTTTCGTTGCATCCACTATGATAGCAGGAACTAACATTCCATTTGCCTTCATGGACTTCATTTTGGCTTTAACCACCTTTTCGTCAAAGTTACGATTACCTGACAGCCTAGCTATCTTGAGTCCTTTACTGGCTAGCACTGCTAGTGTTAAAACTTTAAGTGCTAATTCTTTTTTTTCTGACATAAATTATACCCATGCCTTTGGGATTTATTTTGGTATCTAGCACACCAGTTGTTTTATGGTGGCAAAGCTATATAGAAAGATTGACCTAGATTAGGAGGGATTGGTCATCTTTTGGCAGTATTTTATCCTAAGAAAGCATGAACTTTATCTAATTCTCCCCTTATATATTCTTTCTTATCTTGTGCGGATATCCTTTCTTCATATTTATTTTTATTCGGTATTTGTATATTATATAAGCCCAACAAATCATATAGAAATGCAGCTTCTTCGTTTCTTATAGTCTTTACTTCTTTACTGAAAAAGGACGCATTTAATAAGTTCTTTCTCCAACAAGATAGTAATGTACCGATATAGTATTTACCATTCTCATTCAATAGAGCTTTCTCTCTCTGCATTAATTGTTTCAGTTTTATATCTAATATGCCAATAGGGTAAATTTCATTATTATCTTTATCTATGTATGTGACAAAATTCTTTCCTTTGTTGAATTTAATACAAAAGCCATAAAAAGGGGCAGTCCATTCCATATAATCCCGATATTGGTATGGATTAGATAATAATATCACAAACAGTTTGTTGCATAATAATGATTTAATCATTGAGATTTGTTCAGTATCTATAATATGTTTCTTTTTCGATGTAATACTTTTAAGAGTTATTTGTTTATTCTCATGAATTAGATATAGAATTAGTTCACATAACTTTTTAATATCCGTTCTTTCATACTTAGACACTGTTTCAGTTGTAAATTGAAGTAAAAGCTTATCTGTATCATCATCATATTTGAGAATATTATACTTCTTAGCTAGTTTTATAATTATATCTTTCTTCTCTGGTTCTTGGGAAAATGACATATCAATGAGACGTTGGCTCAATTTCTTCATAGTATTATCTTTTAAAATCAATGACTGCAAAGAAACAAATTTATCCAATATTCCAGTTCGCTGTATTATAAAAAATAAGGCAGTAAATGAAATTTCACTTACCACCTTATCATTGACTTAGTTTCATCACGCCTTATGGTTACAAAAAATGAAATCATAAATATCTGGCATGAATCAGTTACAAGAATTGTTTTACTTGCTACCTCAAATCACATCCTTTTGAAGATATACGCACATATATTCCAATAATTCAGAATGTATATTTTATATAAGAATAAGCATAGACTGGTTAAGAAGAGAAGTAAGTGAACTAAAAAGGCAACAAGTGAATATTACTTCTTTTCCCCTGCTGTTGCACATTTAATTGGAGCCTTAGAAATGCAGAAATTCGGCTTCCTATTTTGATTATTGTTTATTTGAAACAGTAGATATCAAAAATCCAAGGGATTAATAATAAAGCAAATAATAGTAACCAAGACACATCTTTCCATTCTTTATTTATTAGTTTATAAGTAAATGTAGGAATGAGAATTATCATGCTAACCATGAAAATCCAATTTTCAAGATTGTTTATGTAATCAAGTCTTTCTTTGTAAACTAAGCAATATAAACGGCTAAACCTATCTTGCTCACTTATCAAACTATGGATAAATGCCCTAATCAAACTGAATATCATCGCTACTAATATGGGGTATTCTATTTGCTTTAAGTATCTCATATCTTTAATAATCTAAAAATCAATCCACTTACTACTTCCGTATTGCCAATATATACAAGGCACTTAGGTACTGCAAATAGCAAAAACAATAAAGTTACTTGCATCCAGTTTCTTTTGTATAAATGCCAGATTGTAATCAGTGTGATAATACAGCCAATAATCCACCATACCAACTCGTATTCCTCAAATAAATAATCGTGATAGTTGGGTAATGGTTTATTAGTAAGTACCCAAGCACATACTATCCAAATAATATAAATAAATTTCCAATCTATAAGGTATTTGACAATATCAAGCTTCATTAATTAACTTTTTTGTAATTAAACAAAATCCTTTACAAATATAGCCATAGCCAATATTCCTATTAAAATAAAAGGAAACACAGCTATAGATGTTGGCAACCACACTTTCTTGACTTTGTAATATATGGCATATATTGCAGGAAATATGACTAATATTATCCAGACAAGAGTAGACGTAAAATCCCATTTATCATTTCCTCCAAGCAAAGTAGATATAGGATGAAGGTTATAATATTCCACCAATATCGTCAATGTAATACCCAAGCCTTGAACTACTAATACTTTCTCTAATGTTATTTCACCCAATAATCTTTTTATTTGAAAAGATAAAGTCGATAACCGTTGAATTGACATAGTTAACTTCCATATACTATAAGTGAAAAATGCTCCATATAAAGGCATGAAATAAATCAACATTCTGTCTTGTATACCCCAATCATAACTTATCCCTATTTCCCAGATAGCAACATATATTAGGTATGGCAACCAAAAAGTTTTAATGAAATGCTTTATTGGTATAAACACATAAAACCAGTTAAAAATCATGGTATACGCAAATACGAATATACTAGAACCTACAAGACACCATCTCAAAATCATAGAATCTACAAAAAGTATTCCTATGGCATATAAGATAGCTTCTACCAACATTTGAGCAAAGAGCCAGTTTAGTCCTCGCACTGTACCATATATGAACTTTTCTCCAATAGTTGATAATGCTTTCAATAAAGTTTCCATATCCATCTTGCTATGTATATTATTCTTAAATGCCCAATTTTACTATATCCATAATTAGTTCTCCAATGCTAATAATAAAATACAATGGTGTAAGCCATAGAAGCTTTACAAAAAGTAGTGGATTATCAATTATACGATAACACCATGTAGAAGGATTTTCACTAAAACAATAATCGTATGTAAATCCTAATACAACAATAAAATCTATACTTAAATGATATATTAAATACCACCTTAGCAACTTTTTCAAGAAATTGAAATTCATTTTACTCGTTAGTGGCATGTCAAACGCTGCCTGTTCTTGATTTATATCCTACGTTTCTCATCATATCCCAGATTATAGAACTTCTTAAACATCTCCCAAATGTAGCCAATAAATCCAATTACGATAAATGGAAGGAAAGGCAGAAGAAGGCTACTCCAACCATAGCCCAAGCATAGCCCTATAATTACGCCTATGACATATAAGGCTGTCATAATTCCGCAACCTATCATTACTCCTCTTCCTCCTGCCGCTGCGTATTTAATTGGAGCATTAGGAGTAAAGAAGTCTGGTTCTTTATTATCCTTTAGCTGTTTGGGGAACTCCTTTTTAGGATTACAAACTCCGTTTATAGGGTCATTAATATGTTTCAACTCCTCCTTATACTCTAACATAGCTCCATTTTACTCTTTTAATGTTCATAATTTACCTCCATTCTTATATCCTAGTTTGCCTAGCTCATTTACTTAGATTTGGGTATAAATATCTCCTTATCATTCTCATCGTATTTCACATAACAAACAGTAAATCCTTCTATGATGTAATCTCTTTTTTTGAGTATTCTATTGGATTGGCTTTATATCAATTATCCAATCTTTTATGATTACAGAATCTATTATTTCTTCTATTTGGTTTTCCGTTAATTCTCCTGCTTCATGTTTGACTAGAATTTCTTTTAATAAATTATAATAATCTTCGTTAGTCATATACATTAAGCTACCTTCCTCCCATAGTCCTAATTCAAATATTCTTATTGGAATACATATAGATAATATATCCTCATCTGGGCATAAACCTTTATAAAAAGAATATAGATTTATACTTTCATCTGTTTTTATACATAAAGCACGATGTTTTATTACAATGGCATTACCATATTGCTTTATCAATACATTTATCTTATGGAAAAATTCTTGTTTATCAAGAGTATAATATATTTCCTTAAAATCTTTAGGAACCCAATAGTATAAACAGTTACCATATATATCTTCTTCCAATTCTTCTATAGAGTTATATTGGTCTATATATGGCTTATCCTTAGCTGTTCTATTTCTAAATATTTCAAGATAATAGGTCAGCATATCATCATCAGATAAGCTGAAATTATGAGGAATACCGTTTGGGGAACAAGTAGCTTTTACCCATGTTGGTTTGGGCATTCCATCATAGGAATATGTTGAATATGGTATTTGGCTGAATTTTATCATACTACTGTGTTCATTAATGACCGTGTTTACTATATTTTTCAAGTTCTTTAATTTGTATATCTGATTGGCAAGAAACATCGAATCCTAAAAAGTACTCTATATCATATTTGATTACGTTTATGTTTTTCTTCACAAATTCGATACAAGAATGATACCTTTTATCAATCCCATTACAATAATTCCAATCTCCCGCTAAATCTAATCTATAGCTATTTCCCCAACATCTCACACCGCCAATTCCCAATCGAACCACCGTCATATTGTTTAAACCTAATAAATGAACTTCTTCTGCCACTCCAGTACCAGCATCACCTACACCTAAAAGCAAAGTTCTTTTATCAATAGTGAAATCAATATCCTTATCTCTAATGATATATAAAGCTCCACCCTGCAATAGTGCTTTTGATGATTTATCTTTCTCCCAATTTCTCCTAACTTCATCCAAACTCTTGGAAGAATGAACGATAGCCGTAAGAGTTGCAACTTCTTTCCATAATTCATCATAAAAAGCTTCAAACCCATTAATGTTATGCATCTTTACAAATTCACGGGAAAGTTTTTGAGGATTAACCACAATAAGAAAGTTAAATAATGGAGACAGAATACTCATGCGCTCATTAGCTAATTCTATTTGTTTTCGTCCTTCAAATTTAGATGGCAGCAATATGATACATCCTCTTACAACTCCAGTATTATTGAAATTGGAGATGATTGTAGGTAAAGTAAGCGGTAAAGCATTGCTACATAAATCTGTTACAACTAAAAAAAGTTTATTCCCATTCATTATTTATACATTTCCTTCATTATCCATATTTGCTAAAGTAAGAAAATCAATAGGTGGATTGTATTCACAGAAGAAAGAGCTTCCAGTCTTTAGGTTCGTACCTATACAAGTTCCCATTTGTGGTAATTCATATTTCCAATCACCAACAATTTCAGTATATGGGAAACATAGAGGAATCCCATTAAAAGTATGCTGTAGCTCATCATCTATGCTCCTAAGTTCTATATTCTGCATTATTTATGTGATATTAGTATTGCTATTAGTTTATCAGCAATATCCATTAAATATTTTTTTCTAATCAATCCATTAATATAGTTTTTGGGTATAGTATTATAACCATACTTTGCACCAAGTAAACTACAGGCAACTGCTGCATTGGTATCTGCATCACCACCTGCATTAACAACGGTCAATAAACCTTCTTCAAAACTGCTACAATGATATAAACACCATATAGCTGCTGCCATAGTTTTAAGAGTATATCCTTGTTCTCTCTCTTGGTCTAAAAATAAACTGTCGGCACTGTCAGATTGTGCTAATAGAAGGTACTCTCTTATTCGTTCATCATATTTGTCTCCCATTGTGATAAGTTGTTTCAATGGAATAATCTCATCATTATAAACCAAAGAATGAATTAATTGAGAAATTATCACACATGAGCCAATGCAACGAGAATCGTAATGTGTTAATTTACATACTTCCTCTGCATTTTTGCCAACATTTTTATTCCATAATCCTATGATAGATGTACGCATAATACCGCCATTTGGCGCATTTCTTTTCTTGCCCAACTTCCATATTATCTCTGCTGCTCTAAATGGTTCTTTTACATAATCAGCAAAACTAAGTACATTGTAGGTATGCTTACCTATTCCTAGAGGATTTTCATTAAACCAGTTTTTAAAGTTTTGCGCAATAGATGATAGTTTTATGTCTTTATCCTTGATAATTGCATTTACGATACAAATCATCATCTCTGTATCATCCGTCCACTCCCCTCTTTGCCATCGACAGCGATGATAGTCTTGTACTATTTGTGAATAGTCATATAAACCATTAGGATAATATCTTTGTACTTCTGTTTTAGACATAAATTCAGAACCTAAGCCTAAAGTATCACCAATTGCTCCACCAAACAAAACTCCTTTGATTTTATTTTTCAATGAACTTTCCATAAAACCTCTGCATTATATCAATAAATTCGTCTGGCAACCTTTTTATGACTCCTTCTGTTATGTGTTGAGGAATCTCTTTATAATACGCTTCTGCTATTCCACCTGTAATAGCCCCCATTGTATCAGCGTCACCACCTAAAGATATAGTAAGACGGATAGCGTTTTCATAATCCGTACTCTCCAAGAAAGCGATAATAGATTCTGGTACTGTACCTTGACAGCTTTCATTGAAGTGGTATGTAGGTCTTATTTCCTCACAAGTTCTACTAAGATTATAATCAAAAGTTGTTTCAATGTATTCTTTAATCTCTCGCTTGGATTTACTAGTACGAGCCAAGTATATACAGGCTGCTGTAGCTTGTGCTCCTTTTATTCCTTCTGGATGATTATGTGTGACTTCTGCGCTTTGTTTGGCAGCTTCTAATGTCTCCTCTAAAGTATCAAAAGCCCAGCCTATAGGACTAACACGCATGGCAGAACCATTTCCCCAACTGTTATATGGTTGTGGATTATCTTCTTTCAACCAAATTCTAAACCTCTCTCCATAACTACTTGGATAACGACTACCAAAGTCTTGCATAATATCCACTATGTTGCTTCCCGTTAATAACCATTTGGCAATGGCAACTGTCATTATGGTATCATCTGTACACTCACAAGTGGTTGAGAATATAGGGAAATCAGTCCTTCTAATAGGGTGAAACTCATAATCAGACCCTATAATATCGCCTGCTATTGCACCTATTAGCATTTGGCAATGCTTGTTTTTCTTATGAAACCATTTAAACATATAAGTATTTAATTAAGTTGTGATAAAGGCAAGAGTGCGTATAAAAATTAATCATAAAACCTTTCAGGATGCAATACTTGTGGTGAATACCATATTATTCCAAATTCTTTTAATAGCATTTTCTCCTTCTTATCCCAGAACTTATGACAGTACCCTAGATATTTCTCTCTGCCAATATGATGATAAACTTCCTCTTCTACATACTTAATAACCTGCTTTCCTAAAATACTATATTCTACCAAATTTACTATATCTTTTTCATCCTTTCTACCACCAATGCAAAATAACTTTTTACACATAGGACAATAACAATAAATTTTAGCTAGTAATAACCATTTCCCTAATCTTTTAGATATAGGAATAACAACGTCCTGATAAGTTTGGTAAAAAACAAACTGGTCATATTTAAAATCATCTATTGCATTATTTAAATGATTTTGTATCTGTTCTGTATGAAGACAATTTGTAATTTTAATCATATCAGCATTTCTGTTTAATGTATTCCATTGACAGAAAACACTATGCCAAGTACACTTTCTCACAGTTCGGCAAGGCTTAAAGAAACGATGTATATAGACTTCTTTAAATAATCCTTGCAATTTATTTTTTAAAGTATATGTGATTGCAATTTCCGTAGGCATGGCTGATAAATACTGTACTGTTTTATCTTCAAGACTATTATCTTTAGAGATTAAAACATTTTCAATGTAGTTCTGTATCTCTTTCATAAGGTTATTTCTTTAATATACATAAGGTAATAGATTATTCTTCTATCTTCCCAAAGATATTATTATCCTATTAATATCCCAAACAGTCAAATACCATTCTTCAAATCTTTATATATAGCAATCTCCTGCTCATTCAGGAAATATTGTGAAGTAATTTTTTCTACTAAGTTATCTCCATCATAAAGTTCCACATAAGTATAACCAGTTGCGAAGGCAGGAAACTGCCTAAATTTATCTATTAGTGTTTCTAAATTCTTATTATCACTTGTAATTGTTATTGGCTCTCTTGGTCCCCAGAAGCAATCCATCACTATATATACTATTTTGTTTATCATAATGACTATTTTTCAATGATGTTATCAATAATCTTCTTAAATACATTACCTGCCATTAGTCCACTGTTTGCTATTAATATTCTCGTGAAGCAATAGCTTATCTTTAGTTTATTACATAAGTTGTTCCGCACGAGCCATAATAGCCATAATTGCCCACACATACAAGCCAGCCAAAACTAAAGCTACCACATAGCAGATTACCGATAATAAAGACACGGTTGCAGCAATGAATTTAGTTGTTTTGTTTTGGCAGTTCTTCCTATATAGCATAATACTTAGTACGACTGTTGTAGTCATAAATAATAGAATGGTAGCAGGTTGTATGATTACAAATAACCATACATTCAGTTCTCCATAACTCATTCCAAGGTCTTTGGATAGTCCTTCCAAGACTTCTATGCAAATGTTGCATAATGAATCGAAGTCGTTAGTTACATTTGCTATTTTTTCTGTCATTGCAAATCTGTTTATTGGTTAGAAATTCATTGTATCTATAATTTGTCTAAATACATCACCTGCCATTAGTTCACCACTTGCAGGTAATCCAGTCTTATTAATGGAAACTATGATACTATACTTGGGATTATTGGCAGGGAAGTAACCACAGAACTCAACTGCATACATATCCTTAGTACTATCCTCATTAGTAGATAATGAACTAGTTCCCTGCATACCTGCAACTAGTACCTTATCAGACTTGGCAGGTTGACCTAATCCGTCAGTAACATTAAATACTAGAGCTTTCTTCAAACTATCAATACTAGCCCTACTTGCTATTTGGGGATTAATAACTACTACACTATCCTTATATAGTTGAGGCTGTATCATCTTCCCATTATTGGCGATAGCATTATAGAAAGTTAGTATTTGGATTGGCGATACGTGTTGGTTATAACCAATACTAGACCATACAAAGGCTGTCTTTGTCCAGTTGTTATCTTTAGGAGTTACAATGTGTGCAGGTTGTAGATTGGCTATTCCATTGATGCTATCTGGTTTACCATAGCTCATATTAGCAAGTAAATCGAAAAAGGTTTGAGGATTATCACCAAAAGCCTTCTCCATAGTCTTATAAGTAGCAATATTGGAACTAGCTGCCAATCCTTCTTGTACTGTAAGCTCACCATATCCTCCTCTATGCCAATTATGGTCTTTAAGCTCTCTGCCATGAACTTGGTAGATACCATCTCCTGTATCAACCTTATCACTCAATTTCACCTTACCAGTTTCTAAAGCTACCAATAGCGATATTGGGTGCATCAGACCTGTAGACTGCCATACAGAGAAGTTCTCGCATGATTGGTAGTTCGTACTGTCTTTCTTAGTAAGTCCAACTAAAGCCTTTATTTGACCTGTCTGAACTTCCATTACTATAACCTGCCCAGATTGGGCATTTATCTCTGATAACTTGCTTTCCAATATGGCAGTAGCATTAGTTTGTAATGTACTATCTATTGTAGAATTTCTGTTTATATCAAAATTGTTATTTCTAGTGCAAGAATAAAGAAATGCAATTACAAGAATTATATTTATACTTTTCAAATTAGAAGACACTCTCATTATTTCTACTTTAGTTGTTCAAATATGATATGGAAAGATAACAGATGAATAAATAGGGAATGTCCCTATATAAAAAAGCTAGTCACACTCCCTAAGTATACTCTCCAATTATATTCCTATTGTTGGGTTTGAAAAATAGCTCTAATATCCCTTGCAAAATTAAGATTTGCTCCAGAATCATCTCTCCCCCCAGAAGTAATACCTATAACTTCACCGTAACTATTGATTAATGCTCCACCACTACTACCATGGTCAATAGGTACACTGATTTGTATATAATAATTTTCATGACTTTGTGAAATTAGTCCGTTAGACAAAGTGTTTTCCATTCCTTTAGGACTACCAATCGCATAAACTTCGTCTCCTATTTCATATCCTCTTTTTGTAACTGGTATATAATTGAATCTACTACCTTCAACCCTAAAAAGAATATAATCATATTTTTTGCTATATGCTAGTACTTCTTTTACACGATATGTTTTCCCATTAGATAATTTAATTACTTCTTTACCTTTGTAACTTCCTTGGAAAACATGATAATTACTTATTGCCAAGCCGTCTTTATTAACAAAGAAACCAGAACCTTGTGCTATACCTTTATCATCACTTGTATATATCATGAACACTGCTGAATTATATTTTTTATATATTGATTTAACAGACATTTCCACAGATGATGAACTTAATTCTATTTGAGACAAAGTTGCAGAAGAAGCTATCATTTCAGGAGCCATAGGAGTTATAGCTGGAACTATAGGAGATGAAACTATAGGTTTTGGTGCGTAATTTAGTGTTGTAAAGTATGACTCTTGTGAATACTTATTCCAATAAGGTATATCTACCAATAAACCTACAGGACCTGTAAAAAGCCAATTCCACCAGATAGCACCTCTCATTTGGGTAGATGTTTCAATAGTTTTAGATTGATACCCGTCTTTTTCCAAGGTCAATGTACTTTTTGCTTTCTTGCTTCTGTAATTACAGGGGGTTATTCCAATATACTTATTACCCGCATAAACAGTGGCTCCTTGTGGACTTGAATTAACACTAATGGTTTGCTTTCGACCTAATAAAGTGACACAGCTGCTAAAAAAAAAGCCACAGATAATAAATGCTGTTGTTAAATGTTTAATTTTCATGAGTATCATTGTTAAAAAATAAAATAGTAATTTTCGACCTCTCCTTGTACTTTCTCTAACCTTTTAAATGGTACCCCATAAAGCATACCTAACTGGCGACAAATATTAATTAATGTTTCCGTTGTGCGTGAGGTTTGTACTGCAACCAAACTATATGTATCACCTATTGCGTTTAGGTATATATATGTATCTTGATGTCCCAAATTATTATTTTGCAAGTACATAACTATCATATAATTACATTTAAAAGGCATTGGGGTTGCACTTTTAGATTGGTCACATTTACTTTCCATCACTTGATGAGGAATATTAAACTGTTTAAGCCTTCTTTGAATCTGTTCTAAAAACATTCTGGCTTTACTGTCTATGGTCATAATTATTAAAGATTAAATGTTAATACTAGCTTCAATTAGAACACCTTCAAATATTTGTATATCAGCCTTACCAAGATAACTTCCAAAAATGAATTGCAGGCATTTCCTTATTGTAGTATCTGAATAAGCGTTCTCTCCAAACCTATTCCTCATTACCATATCGTCTATCTCCAAAATAATTATTTTATCTTGCATGAAAGAATCTCCATTTATTTTAATATGACTGCTGTTATAAAAATCATGTTCTACGATACAATCTATATATTCCGGATATGCAGAACTATCTATTGAAAACTTCTGCTTTCCAAAAAGTTCAATGATTTTTTCTGTGAGATAAAACATAATATCATCTTGTACCGTACTAATTCCTGCTAATTTGATTTTGGTTATTGCAGTTTTTATCCCTTCTATAGTAAAGAACGTTTCTGTAATAGTATGCCCCACACCAGTTAAATAACAAAATAGTACATTAATAATATCCTTTTTTATTTCATGACTTAAATTTGAAAGGATTTGATTCATATTATTACATGTGGTTGAAAGTAAAGGCAGTTTATAACCAAATGCCTCCAATAATGATTGCAGCTTATCTTTTTCCTCATGCCTACTAGCAAATTGTTGTAAAAAGGCTGAAATAGCCATCATTTCTATGTCTTTTATCATGTATTTCTATTGTTTTATGTTAATATTAAGACGTAACGTTTCTACTATCTGATAATAGAACTGAATAGGTAAATAAGTAGTATGTCTGCTTCTTATAGATATTGATTTATACTTCCCAATTCTCCCCAAGAAAGTAGTTAATCATAGTATTTAAAGTATTAGAGAACTGATAGCATATAATTGACTGCTATAATACTTTATTTTGCTGCAAATAAATACGATAATCCAATACAAATCAAGTTCATATTGGTTCATAACAAAAAAACTACATACTTTGTGCCTTGCTGTATGATTTAAATTCTTCCTGTTCCCTTAGGAATATTATGGGTCACCCGTAAATTCTAGTGGGGTTATGCATAAATTTTAGTTAGTCTATA
>CAQBGY010000063.1 GCA_948759685.1 uncultured Eubacterium sp. | reverse complement strand
AGCCATCTTACAAATAAATATGCAGAAGGATATCCGGGGAAGAGATATTATGGCGGCTGTGAATATGTAGACGTAGTAGAGCAGTTAGCTATTGAGAGAGCAAAAGAATTATTTGGATGTACATATGCCAATGTTCAGCCACATTCCGGCGCACAGGCAAATATGGCAGTATTCTTTGCTTTAGTTCAGCCGGGTGATACTGTAATGGGTATGAGTCTTGATGCAGGCGGACATTTGACACATGGTTCACCGGTTAACATGTCCGGTACATATTTTAATATCGTTTCATACGGTGTAGATGATAATGGATTTATTGATTATGATAAGGTAAGAGAGACAGCGTTGGAGTGCAAGCCAAAACTGATTGTAGCCGGTGCAAGTGCTTATCCTAGAAAGATAGATTTTAAAAAGTTTAGAGAGATTGCAGATGAGGTTGGAGCATATCTTATGGTGGATATGGCTCACATTGCAGGTCTTGTTGCAGGTGGACAGCATATGAGTCCGATTCCATATGCACATGTAACAACAACTACTACTCATAAAACTTTAAGAGGTCCAAGAGGTGGACTTATTTTATCAAGTGAAGAATTTGCGTTAGAACATAAGTTAAATAAAGCAGTATTCCCGGGGATTCAGGGTGGACCTTTAATGCATGTCATTGCTGCAAAGGCAGTATGTTTCAAAGAAGCTTTATCAGATGAGTTCAAAGAATATGCAAAGAATGTTGTAGATAATGCGCAGGCTCTTGCCAAAGGATTGATGGATAGAGGGTTTGATTTAGTTTCCGGTGGAACAGATAATCATTTGATGTTAGTTGATTTAAGAAGTAAAAACATTACAGGTAAGGAATTTGAGATTGCCTTAGATGCAGCCAATATCACATGTAATAAAAATGCGATTCCAAATGATCCACAGAAGCCGGGAATTACCAGTGGTGTAAGAATTGGAACACCTGCAGTGACAACCAGAGGACTGAATATAGAAGATATGGATGTGATTGCTGAATGTATGGCAGATATTGCGGATGATTTGAATGGAAATACTGAAAGTGTTAAGGCTAAGGTAAAAGGATTAACAGACAAATATCCATTGTACGAATAAAGAAATATTTATTGGAAATAATTACACATATGAAGAGTGTAATGAATAAAAACTTTATAAAGTGTGGAATAACAGGCTGGTGTATGGAGTTACTCTTTACATCAGCTTGTTGTATTAAGAAAAAAGATTATAAATTAATCGGGCAGACTTCCATATGGATGTTTCCTATTTACGGGATGGCTGCAGTAATAAAACCGGTAAGCAGTAAGTTGAGAAAACATAACAGGAAAACAATTGAAAGAGGGTTAATTTATACTGCAGGAATTTATGCAACGGAATATACCACAGGAACATTGTTGAAAAAGAGAAATCAATGTCCATGGGATTACAGCAAAAGTAAATATAATGTAAAGGGAGTTATACGATGGGATTATGCACCGTTATGGTTTGCTGTGGGCTTGATTTATGAAAAGATGCTGACAAAAGAATAAGTATCTTTATAATACAAAAGATAAAAGAAAAACTACCATACAGCAGGTAATTGATACTTGAAACAGATTAGCTCCCAACCACGCAGCAACAATTCCAATAACAAGCGCTATAGCACCAGCCATAGGAGACTGTGTAACATCAATGATAGCAGGAAAAGTCATTACTGCCAATGTTACGTATGGTACATAATATAAAAAAGATTGTAGAAATTCATTTTTTATTTGTTTTCTAATTAGGGTTAATGGCAAAATTCTGATAGATAGAGTTACAATTGCCATAAGTGCTATATAAATATATGGATTGTGTGTCATAGTATTTCTCCTATAAAAAATTAAGTGTCCTGTTTCTGTTTTACAGGGAAAAATATCGCTGCTATGGCAGAAATAACAACAGTTAAGAGGATTGTCCGTGTTCCCTCTGATAAATCAGATAACAGTGGAAGTCTGGAAAAGCAGAAACTTGTGACAAAACTAATTATAACCAAACCTGAAATCACTTTGTTTTTCTTTGCAGGAGGAATGATAATGGCGATAAACATTCCGAATAACGCAACGCTTAAAGCACCAACAATTCTTGCTGGAAGTATATTTCCGGCCATAACGCCGATGGCAGTACCAATTGACCATCCTGGAATTGCAAGAAGCATGGCACCATAGGTATAACATGGGTTCAGATATCCTTTTCTTGCGATAGTAATTCCAAACAGTTCATCTGTCACATCATATCCAATGAAGAATCTGTGTATCAGAGGAGTGTCCGGTGAAAAACGCTGGCTAAGTGCACAACTCATCAAAAGATATCTTATATTGGTGATGAATGTAATAAATATGATTTCAATATATGCAGCATCAGCAGCCATAACAGTAAAGCCGGCATATTCGCCGGCAGATGCATTATTTAACAGACTGACCAGAAATCCCTGAAATGGAGTTAATCCAATATTTCTGGCAGTGATTCCTAGAGAAAAGGAAACTGCAAGATATCCTAAACCAATAGGCAGTCCATCACGCATTCCTTCTCTGAAAATCTTTTTATTATTCATTGTTCATGTATCATCCTTATCTTATCTAAATAATAGAAGAATATCTTATTTCTTCCAAAAATCAACAATTTTATCTATTCTTGAGGTCATTGCCAAAAAGAGCATGTCAACAAGTGTGACAGCCACCATGGATTCCACAACAACTACAGCACGGGGAACAATAATAGGATCATGACGTCCTTTGATATTAATCTCAATATCTTCTCCGGATTTATTTACTGTTGTTTGTGTCTGAGCAATAGAAGGGGTAGGTTTTACAGCAGCCCGCAAAATAATCTGTGAGCTGTCGCTCATTCCTCCCATAATACCTCCGGCATGATTTGTTGTTTTTATTATTTTTCCATCTTTCATCCGGAATCCATCATTATCTGTGGAACCGGTAGATTCAGCCACTGCGAAACCATCACCGATTTCAAATCCTTTAATAGCTCCGATAGACATAATTGCTTTTGATAAATTTGCATCCAGTTTTTCAAATACAGGTTCACCCACACCTGCAGGCATTCCATTAATAAGGCATTCAATAACACCACCTACAGAGTCCATCTCAGCCATTTTTTCTTTTAATAACTCTCCGGCTTTCATGGCGGCATTACTGTCAGGCATATACATTGGATTATTTTCAATTTCATCTTTATTGAAATTATTATAATCTATCTGGACATTTCCAATTGATTTTGAATAGGTAATAATTGAAATACCTAGTTGCTCTAAAATTTTGGAAGCAATAGCACCAGCAGCGACACGACCGATAGTTTCTCTGCCGGAGGAACGGCCACCGCCCCGGTAATCTCTGAAGCCGTATTTTTCATCAAAGGTATAGTCAGCATGACCAGGTCTGTAGAAAGATGCAATCTGACTATAATCAGCAGAATGATGGTCTTTATTATGAACAACCATAGAAATAGGCGTACCTGTTGTTTTTCCTTCAAAGATACCGGAAAGAATTTCAACTTTGTCATCTTCGTTTCTCTGGGTTGTATATTTTGACTGACCGGGTTTTCTTCTATTTAAAAAAATTTGTATATCTTCTTCACATAAATTTATCCCCGCCGGACATCCGTCCACAACAACACCTAATGCTTTGCCATGGGATTCGCCCCAGGTTGTTATTTTAAAAATGTTTCCGTAAGTTGAACCAGCCATAATGACCTCCTTGTATTTTTCTGAATAAACTATATATCACTTTTTACTAATTTTTATATCTTTAACAGTATATCAACTGAGAAGGATAAGTTCAAGGGAAAAGAAGGTATGAATTGGCTTGCAATACTTATCTAAATCAAATAGAATATAAGGAGTTAAAAGAAAGTGAGAAATTAAAATGAAGAAAGTTAAATTAGGAAAGACAGGCTTGGAAGTTTCAGCCGTTGCTCTTGGTTGCATGAGATTAGGAGGGCTGGATCAAAATCAAACGAAAGAGTTTGTAGAAACTGCATTGGAAAATGGAATTAATTATATAGACCATGCAGACATCTATGGTGGTGGATATTGCGAAGAGCTTTTCGGAAAATCTATAGATTTAAAAGGTGATAATAGAGAGAAATTCTTTATCCAGTCTAAATGTGGAATTGTTCCAGGGGTTATGTATGATTTGTCGGAAGAATACATATTAAAATCTGTGGATGGGATTTTAGGCAGATTAGGTACAGAATATTTAGATTGTCTTATTTTACATCGTCCGGATGCATTGGTAGAGCCAGAAGAGGTGGCACAGGCATTTGATAAATTAGAACAATCCGGTAAGGTAAAATATTTTGGTGTTTCAAACATGGATTCTATGCAGATAGAATTGTTGAAAAAATCTGTGAAACAGCCAATTGTCTGCAATCAGTTGCAGTTAAGTATTACAAATTCCAATATGATTTCCAGTGGTATGGAAGTAAATATGGGTACAGACGGTGCAGTGAATAGAGACGGCAGTATACTGAATTATTGTAGATTAAATGATATTACGATTCAGACATGGTCTCCATTCCAGTTTGGAATGTTTGAAGGAAGTTTTCTTGGAAATGACAGATTTCCGGAATTAAACAAAGTAATTGATGAGTTGGCAGAAAAGTACAATGTAGCCAATACAGCGATTGCTGCAGCATGGATTTTGAGACACCCTGCCAATATGCAGATGGTGTCAGGAACTACGAACAAGGATAGATTAATCCAAATTGCAAAAGCTACAGAAATTCAGTTGTCCAGAGATGAGTGGTATCGATTATACTTATCAGCAGGACATATATTACCATAATTAGGAGACAAGACATGTTTAAAATATTAGCAAAAGATGGGAATGCCAAAAGAGGTGAATTTACCACGGTACATGGCAAAATACAGACACCGGTATTTATGAATGTAGGAACAGCAGCTGCCATTAAAGGGGCTGTTGCTGCAGAAGATTTGTACCAGATAAAAACGCAGGTGGAATTATCCAATACATATCATTTACATGTGAGACCAGGGGACCATATTGTTAAGCAAATGGGTGGTATTCATAAGTTTATGAACTGGGATAAGCCAATTCTGACAGATTCCGGCGGGTTTCAGGTGTTTTCGCTTGCAGGACTTAGAAGTATAAAGGAAGAGGGGGTACATTTCAGATCTCATATTGATGGTCGTAAGATATTTATGGGACCGGAAGAGAGTATGCAGATACAGTCAAATCTTGCATCAACGATTGCTATGGCGTTTGATGAATGTCCATCCAGTGTGGCATCCAAAGAGTATATTAAGAATTCTGTAGATAGAACGACCAGATGGCTGAAGCGCTGTAAAGTAGAAATGGATAGACTGAATACTTTAGAAGATACTATCAATAAGGAGCAGATGTTGTTTGGTATTAATCAGGGAGGTGTTTATGATGATATCCGTATAGAACATGCAAAAGCAATCGCTGACATGGATTTAGATGGGTTTGCCATTGGCGGTCTTGCCGTTGGAGAAAGTCATGATGAAATGTACAGGATTATTGAGTCAGTAGAACCGCATCTTCCAAAGAATAAGCCAATATATCTGATGGGAGTGGGAACACCTGCAAATATATTAGAAGCAGTAGAGCGTGGTGTAGATTTCTTTGACTGTGTTTATCCTGCAAGAAATGGACGTCATGGACATGTTTATACAAATAAAGGAAAGTTAAACTTATTTAATGCAAAGTATGAGACAGATGCAGAACCGATAGAAGAGGGATGCCAGTGTCCGGCATGTAAATATCACAGCAGGGCATATATCAGACATTTATTGAAGGCGAAAGAAATGTTGGGAATGCGTTTATGTGTCTTGCATAATTTATATTTTTATAATACAATGATGGAAGAAATTCGTGATGCCATAGAGGCGGGACGATTTGAAGAATATAAAGCTAATAAATTAGAGGGATTTAAAGAGAACGACCAGAAATAGGAGGAATTTAAAATGGGACTTTTAGCAACACAGGCAGCAGGTAGTTGGATAGTTATAATCGTATATGTTGTAATTATTATAGGATTTATGTATTTTATAGCAATCAGACCACAGAAGAAACAGGAAAAGAAACAGCAGGCACTTATGGAAAGTGTAGAAATTGGTGACAGCGTTTTAACAACCAGCGGATTTTATGGAATGATTATTGATGTGACAGAAGATACAGTTATTGTAGAATTTGGAGGAAACAAGAATTGTCGAATCCCGATGCAGAAGGCAGCAATCGTAGATGTCGAAAAAGCAAATGTATAATAAAAGAGAACAAGATTTGTCTCATATAATACTAATTACACGTATTAAATATATTGGATAAAGTAAAAGACCATAGATATGTAATGGTAAACAGACATTCATATCTATGGTCTTTTTCTGTTGAAATATTAAATTTTATCAATTAATTAGATATATCTATATGGTTGAAATATGGCATTTTTTGAGTTATAATTTATGAGTTAATGTGGGATTTTGTATTTGATGGCTGAATAATGTACATTAACATGAAACTAGAAAGAAAGAAGGAATTACAATGAATTTTAATGTTGCAGTTATTCCCGGCGATGGCATTGGTCCAGAGATAGTCGCAGAGGCTAGAAAGGTATTGGATGTCGTCGGAAATAAGTTTGGACACAGCTTTAACTACACAGAAGTGGATATGGGTGGTATCTCTATTGATAAACATGGTGTTCCACTTACAGACGAGGCTCTTGAAACAGCAAAAGCGAATGATGCTGTCCTGCTCGGAGCCGTCGGAGGTGTCGTCGGAAAGGATAGTTGGTATGATTTGCCACCGAATCTCAGACCGGAAGCTGGGCTTCTTGCAATCAGAAAGGGACTGAACCTTTTTGCAAATTTAAGACCTGCGTATCTCTATAAAGAATTAAAAGACGCATGCCCTCTGAAAGAGGAAGTGGCAGATGCAGGATTTGATATGATTATTGTAAGAGAGCTTACCGGAGGTCTCTACTTTGGAGAAAGAAAGACTGAGGAAGTAAACGGCGTCCTTACAGCAACAGATACATTAACATATAATGAAGAAGAGATTCGAAGAATTGCCGTGAAAGCATTTGAAATCGCAATGAAGAGACGTAAGGAAGTTATCAGTGTTGATAAATCAAATGTTTTAGACAGTTCAAGACTTTGGGATAAGGTAGTAAATGAAGTAGCAAAGGATTATCCGGAGGTAAAATTGACGCATATGCTCGTAGACAACTGTGCAATGCAGTTGGTGAAAGATCCGGCACAGTTTGACGTAGTTGTGACCGAGAATATGTTTGGTGATATTTTATCAGATGAAGCCAGTATGGTAACAGGTTCTATTGGAATGCTTTCATCAGCATCTCTTAGAGAAGACAAGTTTGGTCTCTATGAGCCAAGCCATGGTGCCGCACCGGATATTGCAGGACAAAATAAGGCAAATCCGATAGCAACTATCCTTTCAGCAGCTATGATGCTTAGATATTCATTTGATTTAGATAAAGAGGCAGACGCAGTGGAAGCGGCTGTAGAGAAAGTATTAGAAGACGGTATCCGTACCATTGATATTATGTCTGATGGAATGACATTGGTAGGATGTAAAGAAATGGGAGACGAAATCGTTAATCGACTATAATGGAGGTAATAAGATGAAAAGTGATTCAGTAAAGACAGGTATACAGCAGGCACCTCACAGATCATTGTTTAATGCTCTTGGGATGACTGAAGAAGAACTTGCAAAACCATTAGTTGGTATTGTTTGTTCCTATAATGAAATTGTTCCGGGTCATATGAATCTGGACAAAATTGCACAGGCGGTAAAGATGGGTGTAGCCATGGCAGGTGGTACACCAATCATGTTCCCGGCGATTGCAGTATGTGATGGTATTGCTATGGGACATGAGGGAATGAAATATTCTCTTGTAACAAGAGATTTGATTGCAGATTCTACAGAATGTATGGCAAAAGCACATCAGTTTGATGCATTGGTTATGATTCCGAACTGTGATAAGAATGTTCCGGGATTATTGATGGCAGCTGCAAGAGTCAATGTTCCAACAGTTTTTGTTTCCGGCGGTCCGATGATGGCAGGTCATGTTATGGGACAGAAGAGAAGTCTTTCTTCCATGTTTGAGGCAGTAGGAGCAAATGCTGCAGGCAAAATGACATTGGAGCAGGTTAAGGAGTTTGAAGAGAAAGTTTGTCCGACATGTGGTTCTTGTTCAGGAATGTATACAGCAAACTCTATGAACTGTTTAACAGAAGCTCTTGGAATGGGCTTAAAAGGAAATGGAACGATTCCGGCAGTTTATTCAGAAAGATTAAAACTTGCAAAACATGCAGGTATGGCTGTTATGGAATTAGTGAAAAAGAATATCCGTCCAAGAGATATTATGACAAAAGATGCAATTTTAAATGCATTGACAGTAGATATGGCACTTGGATGTTCAACAAACAGTATGCTTCATCTGCCGGCTATTGCACATGAAATCGGATTTGATTTTGATATTGCTATGGCAAATGAGATTAGTGAGAAGACACCAAACTTGTGTCATCTTGCTCCGGCAGGTCCTACATATATGGAAGACCTCAATGAGGCAGGTGGTGTATATGCAGTAATGAATCAGTTAAGCGAGCTTGGATTATTAAACGAAGACTGTATGACAGTAACAGGTGAGACCATTGGTGAAAACATTAAAGGATGTGTCAACAGAAATCCGGAAGTTATCAGACCACTGGATAATCCATATAGTAAGACAGGTGGACTTGCAGTTCTTAAGGGAAATCTTGCACCGGACGGATCGGTTGTAAAACGTTCTGCGGTTGCAGATTCTATGATGGTGCATGAAGGACCAGCCAGAGTATTTGATTGTGAAGAAGATGCGATTGCAGCAATTAAAGGCGGTAAAATTGTAGATGGTGATGTTGTTGTTATCAGATATGAAGGACCAAAGGGCGGTCCTGGTATGAGAGAGATGCTTAATCCGACATCAGCCATTGCAGGTATGGGACTTGGTGAGACGGTCGCTCTGATTACTGATGGAAGATTCTCAGGTGCATCGAGAGGAGCATCTATTGGACATGTTTCACCGGAAGCAGCGGTAGGCGGACCAATTGGTTTAATTGAAGAAGGAGATATTATTAAGATAAATATTCCTGAAATGACATTAAATGTAGAAGTGTCAGAGGAAGAAATGGCTAAGAGAAGAGAGGCATGGACACCGAGAGAACCAAAGGTTACGACTGGTTATCTGGCAAGATACGCATCTATGGTTACATCAGGTAATAAAGGTGCTACATTAGAGATAAATAAATAATAATAGAAGAGAGGGATACGATATGATTTTAAACGGATCACAGATAGTTATGGAATGTTTAAAAGAGCAGGGTGTTGATACAGTATTTGGATATCCTGGAGGAACTATCTTAAATATTTATGATGAATTATATAAAAATTCAGACAATATTACACATATCCTTGTTTCGCATGAGCAGGGAGCGGCACATGCGGCTGATGGTTATGCACGTTCTACAGGTAAGGTTGGAGTTTGTATGGCAACATCGGGACCTGGTGCTACAAATCTTGTAACAGGTATTGCTACGGCATATATGGATTCTGTTCCAGTTGTTGCGATTACAGCGAATGTTGCAAAATCAGGACTTGGAAAAGATTCATTTCAGGAAATAGACATTGTAGGTGCAACAATGCCGATTACAAAGCATAACTTTATTGTAAAAGAGATTGAAGACCTTGCACCAACGATTAGAAAGGCATTCAAGATTGCAAAGAGTGGAAGACCGGGCCCTGTATTAGTAGATATTACAAAGGATGTTACAGCAAATAAGATAGAGTTTACTTCTGAAAAACCTGAGGAAATTAAGAGATATTCAGCTGACATCACAGAGGATGATATCAATACAGTAGCAGAGATGATTGAGGCATCAAAGAAACCATTTATTTTAGTAGGTGGTGGTGCTGTTATTTCAGAAGCACATGAAGAAGTTAGAGAGTTTGCAGAATTGGTTGATGCACCAGTTTGTGATTCATTGATGGGTAAAGGTGCTATAGAAGGAACCAATCCAAGATATACAGGAATGATTGGTATGCACGGTACGAAGACATCAAACTTTGGTGTAACAGAATGTGATTTGCTGATTGTACTTGGTGCAAGATTCAGCGACAGAGTTATTGGCAATGCAAAGGCATTTGCAAAGAATGCAAGCATTGTACATATTGATGTTGATCCATCAGAAATTAATAAGAATGTTAAGGCTGATGCAAGTATTATCGGTGATATTAAAGAAGTTTTAACCAGATTAAATAAAAAGATAAGTAAACAGGATAACAATGAATGGATGGCTCATATTCAAGAGATGAAAACACAGTATCCGTTAGACCTTGACCAGTCAAAACTGACAGGTCCGGCAGTTATTAATTCTGTATATGAGATTACAAACGGCGAGGCAATTATCACTACGGATGTTGGACAGCATCAGATGTGGGCTGCACAGTTTTATAATTACAGCAGACCGAGACAGCTGATTACATCCGGTGGTCTTGGTACAATGGGATATGGTGTAGGTGCATGTATCGGATCTAAGATGGGAAACAAAGATAAGACTTGTATTAATATTGCAGGTGATGGATGTTTCCGTATGAATATGAATGAGATTGCTACAGCTACAAGATATAATATTCCGATTATTCAGATTGTTATTAACAATCATGTGCTTGGTATGGTTAGACAATGGCAGACATTGTTCTATGGAAAGAGATATTCTAATACAGTTTTAAATGATGCTGTAGATTTTGTTAAGATTGCTGAAGGTATGGGAGCAAAGGCTTACCGTGCCACTACAATAGATGAATTTGAGGAAGCATTGAAGGAAGCGGTTAAACTGAATATTCCATGTGTGATTGAAGCACAGATTGATGAAGATGATAAGGTATTCCCAATGGTTCCGGCAAATACAGCAATCAGTGAGGCGTTCTCAGCAGAAGATTTAGCAGAAAAAGGGTACGATTGTTAATAATCATTAAAGAAAGATAAAACTTAGTAATATATGGAGGTATTATAAAATGGCTAGAGTGTACAATTTCTCAGCAGGTCCGGCAGTTTTACCGGAAGAAGTATTAAAAGAAGCAGCAGAAGAAATGCTTGATTACAAGGGTACAGGAATGAGCGTAATGGAAATGAGTCATCGTTCTAAAGCGTTTCAGCAGATTATTGATGAAGCAGAACAGGATATCAGGGATTTGATGAATATTCCTGATAATTACAAGGTATTATTCCTACAGGGTGGTGCTTCACAGCAGTTTGCTGCAGTACCAATGAACTTAAAGAAGAATGGAAAGGCAGCATACATTGTAACAGGACAGTGGGCAAAGAAAGCTGCGCAGGAAGCAGAAAAATATGTAGAAGTACAGAGAGTTGCTTCATCTGCTGATAAGACATTCTCATATATTCCGGATTGTTCAGATTTGGATATTGATGATGATGTAGATTATGTATATATTTGTGAAAACAACACAATTTACGGTACAAAGTATCATACATTACCAAATACAAAAGGACATACATTAGTAGCTGATGTTTCATCATGCTTCTTATCAGAACCAGTGGATGTTGAAAAGTATGGTGTAATTTACGGTGGTGTTCAGAAGAATATTGGACCTGCAGGTGTTGTAATTGCTATTGTAAGAGAAGATTTAATTCCAGAAGAAGTAGATGCAACAGTACCTACAATGCTTGCATGGAAAACACAGGCAGATGCGGATTCTCTTTACAATACACCCCCATGTTATGGTATTTATATTTGTGGAAAAGTATTTAAGTGGATTAAGAAGATGGGGGGGCTTGACGCTATGAAGAAGCATAACGAAGAAAAAGCTCAGATTCTTTATGATTTCTTAGATAACAGTAAGTTATTTAAGGGAACAGTTGTTAAGGAAGACCGTTCACTTATGAATGTACCATTTGTAACAGGTGATGAAGAATTAGATGCTAAATTTGTTGCAGAAGCAAAGGCAGCTGGTCTTGAAAATTTAAAAGGTCATAGAACAGTTGGCGGTATGAGAGCAAGCATCTACAATGCTATGCCAATTGAAGGTGTAAAGGCTTTGGTTGAATTTATGGAGAAGTTTGAAGCAGACAACATGTAGTGCTGAAAAGCGAACGGAGGTATATAGAAAATGACAAAAGTAAATTGCTTAAATCCTATTTCAAATTTAGGACTGGACAGATTAAATGATAATTATGAAATGACAGAAGATTTTGCAGAGGCAGAAGTAGCTTTAGTTCGAAGTGCATCCATGCATGATATGGATTTGCCGGACAGCTTAATGGCAGTAGCCAGAGCCGGTGCCGGAGTAAATAATATTCCATTGGATGTATGTGCAGAGAAAGGTGTTGTAGTATTTAACACACCAGGTGCGAATGCCAACGGTGTTAAGGAATTGGTTCTTTGTGGAATGCTTCTTGCATCAAGAGACATTATTGGCGGAAATCAGTGGGTAGCCGACAATAAGGCAGATGAAAACATCAACAAGACGATGGAAAAGGCAAAGAAGAACTTTGCAGGAAACGAATTAAAAGGAAAGAAACTTGGTGTTATCGGACTTGGTGCGATTGGAAGACTGGTTGCAAACATTGGTGTTTCTATGGGCATGGAAGTATATGGTACAGACCCATATCTTTCTGTGGAAGGTGCTTTAAGTATTAAGAGAACAGTTCATATTGTAAAGACAAGAGAAGAAATTTTTAAAGAATGTGATTTTATTACAGTACACACACCACTTGTTGATGATACAAAGGAAATGATTAACAAGGATACTATGGCAATGATGAAAGATGGTGTAGTTATCTTGAACTTTGCAAGAGATTTACTCGTATGTGATGATGATATGGCAGAGGCTTTAAAGAGCGGTAAGGTTAAAAAGTATGTAACAGACTTCCCAAATGCAAAAACTGCAAATATGGAAGGTGTTATTGCGACACCTCATCTTGGAGCTTCTACAGAGGAATCAGAAGATAACTGTGCAATTATGGCAGTTGACCAGATTATGGATTTTGTTGAAAACGGAAATATTGTGAATTCCGTAAACTATCCAGCTGCAACACTTGGTGTCTGTGATAAGGCAGGACGTGTTACAGTATGTCATAAGAATATTCCGAATATGATCAGCCAGCTTACATCAGCAGTAGCATCTGAAGGAGTAAATGTT
>CAQBGY010000062.1 GCA_948759685.1 uncultured Eubacterium sp. | reverse complement strand
ACGAAACACTCACGTGTTTATTACATCTCAACATTTATTTTATACCATACCTTTTAGGGTTAATCCACCATACATTTATTAGAATTTCATAATTCCCCTTCAATTACTACACATTTTACTTTATCATCATTTCTCAACAAACAATTCCATAAAATATTTTTCATGTTCATCTACTAAATGCTCCCAAGAATATTCTGTTTTTATCTCTTCCAAATTTGCAGATATAAATTTCTCTTTATCTCGTGCAGCAATAATATCCATATCATTTAATAACTTGGTCACCTCTATTGCTGTATGATAATATTTGGCATTTTCTTTTAGCACTGATCGATTAAATATATTATCATTAGCTAAAATAAAACAACCTGAAGCCATAGCTTCTAAAAGTGATGGATTTGTTCCTCCTACTGAATGACCGTGAAAATATGCAAAAGAAAACTTACGTATTGAATTCAGTTTATCAAAATCATAAACTCCACCAATAAAACGCACATAACTCTCTTTAGCATATTGTTCCACAAGTTTTTTACCATGAGGGGTATTAGTTTTACCTACAATTATCAATGGTTTACGCCCATTTTCTTTAGAAGCCAAATACCCTTCTATAGCCATTGCAATATTATTCTCAGGTTCTAACCTCGCTACAAGCAAATAATAACCATTCAATTCTAACTTAAATTCCTTCAATACTTCCTTATTGTAATCATCATGTATATCTGCTCCATAAGCAATAAAACGACAAGTTTTATTATATTTCGCCTTATAATAATCATGAATACCCATATTATCAGCAATTAGATAATGACTGTGTTTCACAGCCTGTCTTTCTTCCCAAAAGACAAATTTCCGTATCCATTTATTAAACTTTGTACGCTTATATTCCAATCCATCCATATTCGTTATAAATATTGGACACTTAATATTCTTCACATTAAACCAAATATAAGCTGGTACAATACTAGTGTACCCTGCTTCATAAATAATATCGAACTTTTCCCGTTTGAGTGCATCTTTTAACGAAAAATAATCATAAAAGAAACTCCCAACAGAACTCCCCATCCATGTTTCAGGACTATAAATATGTTTGATACGTACTCCTTTATAAAAATCTTTTTTATAAGGGTGAAAATGAGGAGAATAGACAGTCACTATGTGACCTCTTTTTGCCAAACCTACGGAAATGTATTCAGCAAACTGCTCAAAGCCCCCATAGTTATTTGGAATACCACGAGTGCCAATAAAAGCTATTTTCATCAGAAATTTTAATATATGAAGGTAAATTGATAACTCTAAGTATACAAAACAATCTCTTTTTCTCGGAACAATATTTCGTGTAGCGAGTCCAATATGAGAGTTTTACTTTTTCTTAAATAAAAGCAGAAATAAATTTAGAAAATACCATAATCATTTTTTCAAACTCTATTTATCTCAGCATCAACCATAGTTACAAAATCGTTGATTTCTTTCTTCTGTTCATAACGTTCACAATCTGAAGTTGTATAATAATTATCTAACACTGGTTTTTTTATTATATCCTCTACTGATTGACGATACTTATTGATTGATGTAAGTCTGCCAAAACTAGGAAACTCGTCTATCATTTTACGAAAATATGGAATGTCCGTTAATAACATAACTTTCTTAAAATAACATGCCATTGCAAAAATACCACTTTGCGAAGATTTACGATAAGGTAGTAAAACTACATCTGTATGACTATATAAATAGACCAATTCATCATCATTAATATGACGATCAAGTACCCTGTAATCTGTTGATATTCCATACAATAAACTAAAATCTATATTTTCAACATTTTTACCAGCAATTACAAGTTCGACTTTTTCCCTTACACCATGCGGTAATCTTGCAAATACATCTACAATGATATCAATACCTTTTGCATAACTTAAGTTTCCAAAAAAAAGAAATTTAATTTTGCCAATACTCACAAATGCATCAGCAACATCTTTAGATAGTGACTTTTCCTCATATTTTTTCTTAAAAGAATATTTTAAATGAGGTACATATAACATTGAAACTTTCACCCCTATAGTATTCAATATATTTTTTGTACGCTCAGAATGATAAATAAAGCAACGTACATATTTAGTATAATACCAATCAAAGAAACATAAGACACGCGAAGTATCCATATATTTTAAAGCATGCGCTTCATGCATATCACACCATAACCGCCTACTAACCATACTAGGTGACATCATTAACAGATCATAAAGTTCACCATAACACATATAAATATATACTCCCCTCTTGTGAGTAATCATATGTTTCAATAACCGTAGGTAATTTTTCAAAAGCAACAAGACTGATATCAGTTTATTCCTACCAAATATAAGAGAGAAAAAAGGTTTCTCTCCTTGTTCATTAAAAGTAGAAAGTATTTTTACTTGAAATCCCTTCTTACGCAAAATATCGGCAAATGCTTCATCATAATAATGCATGCCACAGTAAGATCCAATCAAGTCAACTATGTATATTGTTTTCATTTATTATGTCAGTATCTACCATTCTTAATTAATCATTCACCTTTCTGTAGTAAATTTTTAGAATGAATTTCGGACATATACATCTAATCATCCTCTTTACTAAAAACTTTAATATTAGGAGCAGATGAAATTCCATTTACATTATCATAAGTAGATATTGTAAACGGTAATTGATGAAAAAGATTTCCTTTTTTATATTGTTCCAAAAAAAACGCATAATCGGCAACAATAGAATAGTTTGTATCAAATTTAGTCTTTTTCATTAAATCAGTTCGAACAAAACAAGATTGATGTGAAAAACACATATGCAATGGAAGACATTCTAAAGGATATGGTCTCTTTATAATTTTAGTGAAACCATAATCTAATTCTACAGCACCATAAATAATATCTGATTTATATTCATGCTCAAACACTTGTGATAAAATTGTTTCAGAATAAAATCGATCACCACTATTCATAAAAATCAACCATTCTCCTGTCGCTCTATCAATACCCTTATTCATTGCATGATATACCCCACTATCTTTTTCAGAAATCCAAAAAGAAATAGATTTTTCATATTGCCTAATTATATCAACCGTGCCATCCCGACTTCCACCATCAATAATTATATATTCAATCCGAGGATATGTTTGTTTAAGTACACTTTCTATCGTATCCTCAATAACAGATACTGAATTATAAGACACTGTTATGACAGTAATTAATGGATTATCTATTCTCATAAACTGATTTTACTGATTTATTTACAATAAATCCCATTCCTCCCCATATATAATAAACATAAGGATACTGAAATATATTAACTGATACAACGGAAACCATTAATGTAGCAATCATCAACGATGACATTATCAAATAAATCTCCGTTTTATATCGCCTCATTTTTTTTAAAAGCACAAACCATAAAAATAAATAAAAGGCACATCCTTGTATTCCTATTTCATAAGCTTGTAATAAAATAGAAGATTCTGCAATATTTCCTCCATCACCATCTATAGTTCCTGTTCCTAGACCATTTCCCCATGGCGTTGACAATAACTGCAAATAAAAATCATGAACCATATCTCCTCTTGTTGAAGCACTACTTTCTTCACCTGTTAAAGAAGCTACTACAATATCGAAAAACATTGGTTCTAAAATAAAAACAATAGCCATTATTAATACCAAAGCAAATAACATAGCAAACATAAATTTGATTACAACAACAGCTTTTCCTTTATAAAAATTAAATAAAAAGAGTGTTATAATAACAAGCGCCCAACCAGCTCTAGAAAAAGACATGAACAAGCATCCAGAAACCAAGACAAGACATAACCAAGAAGAAAATTTATTTATAGATTTAGAAATACATGCTGAATATATCCATAGCCAAACATATGCCATATAGACACCAAACTGATTTGGAGCTCCAATAAGACCATTCATCCTCTCAATTCCCATTATCGTAAAAGATGGAGTTACATAACTCAAGGCTCCATTCTTATCAATTATATAATGATTTAAAAAAAGATGCCAATCTGATTGAAAGAAAAAATAAATGACAATTCCTGTTATACAAAGAATATATGTTACCCAAAGTTGTACAATAAAAAGTTTTTTTATTTGTAATGAAGTAAATTTCAAAGTTGACAAACTAAAAAATAAACAAAAGCAATGAAGATAAATCCTCAATGTCGAGATCGCATCTTTATCATTAGGCAGCAAAAAATAAAAAGCAAAAAGATATAATATAAAAAATAAAAAGACAATCCAATAGTAAGAAACCTGCATTTTAACTCTAAACGCCTTTTGTAGAAGAAAGAATATTGCAATATCATACCAAAAAGGAAAATAAACATTCCCACCTAGAATTGCAAAACAATGCTTTAATGTGATATGAATAGGAAATAAAATGAATAATGAAGAAAGCACTAAGTATGCACGAGTTCTCCAGCAAAAGATAAAGTAAATTAGTAAAAAGTATAAAGTATACATATAGCAACTATCGATGCTTTAGAAATTTCTTAACTTCCCATTTTAATCGTTCAAAAAAGCTTTTATCCCTCCAACTTCCATCACAAAAATGCATACAATAAGATTGTTTGGTTCTTGTCGCAGGATTACCTGCAAAAACAGAGGAATTAAAAATCATCATATTATTTTCCAATAATTGATCCTCGTCTTTATAAACAAATCCATATGCTGTAGCTATTGTTGCCATTATTCCAGGATTAATGATATCTATAAAAAGGCTACCATCTTCTTTGACAAAATGTCTACTTCCAAAGTATTCCAAACATTCCTTTACAAATGCATTCCCTTTTTTTGCAGCAAAACATGCAGCTAGCAATCCGCACCCTTCTACTACATCACCTTTTTTCAAAGCGTGCCCATCTACATCAACACAATTTCTGCCTGACGAAATATAAATCTGAGGATGATATTCTACAGAGGTAAAAAAATCCCAATTAAGAAACTCATCAAAAGGACGAAATACTTTTACATCAGTATCTAAATATATTCCTCCCTCAGTATATATAGCATAATGCCTAATATAATCTGACGCTAATGACCACTTCCCTTTGCTAATAGCTTCCTTAACCCAAGGAACTGAATTTACATCAAATACATTCTCATCCCAACATTTAATTTCATAATCAGGCATTTTCTCCTTCCAAGAATTAATGCAATCTATCACAGAACGAGGCTTAGAAGCATTCCCTAACCAAACATAATGTATTTTCTTTGGTATGTTACTTTCATTTTCCATCTTCATACTTACTTTTTATTATCGTCACATATAGACTAACCAAATCACAATATAAAATACTCCATATTACAAATGTTTATTACATATTTCCATAAACACAGTTATTTTTGTGAAGAAAGACTTTTTTTGAGGCAGACTTTAAGTTCAAAGAACTCATAACAACAGAATGAAGTCGTCTTATTGTCCAAAAATGATATCCTTTAATAGCACTTATAAAATAATAGACAGTCACTATACGTTCATTTTGAAAAAGCATCAAACATACATTCAAACAAAGCTTTATAAGTATTTTTATATAAGATATATAGTGATAGATAATAGTTTTTTTTTCATTTATAGCAAAATCATATGCCATAAGAACAGGTACGGATAATCCAAATCCTTTAGACATAGATACTAAATACTTATAACTCAATCTTTTTTCAGAGAGAACATGAACAAATGTTACTTTCTCCGTTGCTGCAAGCACATAATGTCTAAGTAATATTAACTTTGTTATTTCACTATCATCACCTGCAAGTAAACGATTCCCACATCGACCAGTTAATAATAACACATAATGCGAATCATATATTTCTTTCAATAATGAAGCCCTAACACACAGCCCTGCACCATATAAATAAGTCTCACCCTTTTGTGGTCCTATAGCATATATTGGCAAATGCTTTTTTACAAAAGGATGTGGTATCCCTTGAAATTCTGCAACTCCCATTCCACCACATGCACCTAATAGTGGATTAGACTCCATCATTTCAAACATTTGCTCTATATATGTATCACATAACAAATTATCATCATCACAAAATTGAATATACGAATATTGAGCCTCTTCCACTCCCCTTTTTCGGGCATGAACTAATCCTTGTTTGGGTTCATTAATAACTTTATGTGGTATGGATGCATTATTTAGCAATCTATTTGCAATTACATCTGTGCCATCTGTTGAAGCATTATTTACTACTATAATTTCCCAAGCAATGGAATTATTTAGCTTTTGCTTTAGTAATGCATTCAAACAACGCTCTATAATCCAAGCACTATTATAACAACAAACAATTACACTTACTCCTTTGGACATATTTTTTTTGATATAAATTCCACGTTATCTAAATCAAAGAGCCATGTATCGAAAAATGAACTATTCTTTCCATAAGAATTATCGAAGAAAAAGAAAGGTTTATTTAGCAGAATTGACAAAATTGCTACATGCAATCTTGTTGTGTATATATTTTTGTATTGAGAAACAAATTCTACTCCCTGAGCAATAACTCTATTCCTATAATAATAAAAAGCAAATATATCTCCTATTGGAAAATTTGTTTTTATTTGAATACTCACCAACTTATATAAAAGCCGTAAAAGCAATGATTTCTTTTCCATAGAAGGCCAATCCCTTACCTCAACCCACCTTTCTCCCTTAATATATTCATTAAAATCCCAATCTACTATTTCCTTGTCTTTCCGCTTTAATAACAAAGCTTTATCACGTACCTTACCAACAAAACGATGAATATACTGCAAATCAATATAAAAAGCCATATCTGGAATTAGTAGTATCTGATTAGAGGTACTCATTTTCAACACATCATAGCTACGTTTATCTCTCACACATATTGTTAACCTACTATGATCTGATAAAAGAGCACATTCTTTTTTTAAAATGAAATCATCTGTATAAAATACTGTTTGTGGAAGAATTACAATTTTATTTTGAGGATATTTTTCTATTATTTTCAAACGAAAAGCTTGATGTTCTATCCATATATCACCAAAATTCCCTCCTCCTTGTAAAAGAATAATAACATTAGAATCTAATATCCCAAAATCAAAAGTGTCTATTGAAGCCCTCTTCAAACATTTATGAGAAAGAGTTCTTAAAAAATTTTCCGTTCCTTCCCATATTAAAACATCTCCAACATTATCATAATATGGAAGTCCCAATAAAACATAGTCATTATCAATAACAGGAATTAATGCCTTTGCAATTTCTGTTCTTAGCTTATTTATCTTTTCGTTAAAATCCATGCTTTACCTTAAATAGAATTCGTTTAACAAAGTTTTTAGCATCAGACTTTATTCTTAAAATACGAATCAATCTATTGACCTTCATTTTTTCTACTTCAGTATATTCCTTATTTGATTCGTATAATTTTGTATTCATAAAAGCCTTCATTTTAGGCTGTAGCCATTCAGTTCCATAAATCGTTATACGATTTCTCAGTTCACCATACGTAGGAGTCCTCAATTCTGGAATGTCGCCAAGAGCTAAAAAAGCATGTCCGTTATAACAATGATACTGATTACAATTATTTCCAACAGGAATGAATTTTATTGGCTTAGTTATATCCTTATATATATTTTGTTTAAAATAAGAACAATAACATTGAGAAGCTTCTCCTGTTCCTATATTCACACTTAAAGACCAATCACCAGCATAACAAAATTCTTTTCTTTTCACTCCAAAAATAGACATCTTATAATCAAAAAACTCGGAATTGAACACTCCCCAAGTTTTCTGATATTCATTACGAGACATTTTTGTTAGAATTGGTAATTTTTCTATTTTACAGCGTTCATCACGAGCAACAGTAACATGATTTAGCGCACCCAAATATTTCAATGCTTCCTCTTTCATTTCATTTATATAAGGAACTAATTCATCAGATGGTGTGGCTTCAAGTGTAAATGAACACCCTACATCACGCATTTTACAAACATTCCTAAAAAAGATATGTAATAGATTCCTTTTTTTTAATTCCAAATAATGATATGAAAATTTGAAAAACAAACGTTCTCTTAACTCTTTTGGAAATTGAGCGATCTCATCAAAACGTTTTGAACACGTTGCATTAGTCACAATCATTACATAATGACCTTCCTCTAATAATGCTTTTGTATACCCAACTACCTCAGCAGGCAATAAAGTCTCCCCTCCTCCACATAAATTAATCAAGCATGTACCTCCTAATCTGTCTTTTGATAATGCTTTACGAATAAATGCTGCATCATATCTGAATTTGGGTAATTTTGTATCAAAAAGACGTTGGTGGGTAATGTAACAATAATGACATCTTAACGTACAACTCGTTACAGGAACATATCCATCAATGAAACGCTTAATCCTTTCCATAAATATTTAGTTTATATAAATAGCTCCATTCGTTAGTTCTAAAAACTTATCTATTTTATAATTATTCAACAAATCATTAAATAACCATTCATGAGTAAACACAACAATAGTATCTTTCTGTACTAAATTGTTCATCCATTCAAGATTCAAGAATGCGTAGTCTGATATTTTCTCAAATCTCAAATCTGTTTTGCAATAAACCAAGCCATTTTTGTGGATTGTATCTGAATTTAGTCTATCAACTTCAAAAGCAGTACAATCATAACTTAACCGAGAATCATCTGCTGTCAACAAAACCTTAGTACTTGGTTTTAACAAGTTCAAAAGCTGCCTATCACCTTGAAAGCCATGTAATCGAACTATATGAGCAACACTTTTATTACCTGCAAATTTTGTTATACTAGTACACACGTTATTGTAAGATTTCTCAAATTCTTCCAAAGATTGCATATTCATAGATGCGGTACTGGTATGAAAGGCAAACTTTAACCAGTCGCTATTTTCTTGAAATTCTTTCTTAAATTTATCAGTTACATGGTCTATTCTGAATTTGTCATTTTTCTCATAAACATAGAGTGTAAACTTACTTCCATATTTTTTATGTTTTTCTCTCAAATATGCAAAGAATGAATTTTCAAACAAACTATTGTATTCATTCTCATGTACAGTTATGTCGTCAAGGCATTGCCACACATCATCATACGAGAAATGAATATTTACATTCTTTACATTTAAAGCCTGCTTTCCATTATCGTGTGACATCAAACTTATACAGAAATACACAAAAAACAAAAGAGATAATATTTTCAAGAATTTGATTATAACACTAAATTTGAACCTACGAGTATTTTCAATAATAGCTATCTTTTCCTCATTGGAAAGCCCTACAAGATAAACAACCGTAAGAGATATAATAATAGAAACTAAACAAATACAAAGTAGGCATAATATTGTAGGAGGGAATATTATTTTCAAATATAATGGAATAATCAAACTAATTCCAAATGTAATGAAACACCTTAGAATTACATTTTTACTATATTCCAAAGCAGTTATACCAATATAAATATAAAGAAAATATAAACGACAAAACATAGCTATTAAACTTAAAACTATAATAGCTATAAAAGCTGCTCCTGGTGAATATCCCAAAGCATATAGAGCGTATGAAATGGGAAAAGAAATTATTTGTATAAGACTTATTATAATTTGATAATTACGAATCCTACCAGTAGCTTGAATTGCGGCTCCCATCGTATATACAAAACACTCAACTAAAGATACAACAATGACTAATTGAGTTAAATAGACCGAATACTCTGGTATCTGTTTTAGCCATAACAATAATATTTCGTGACAATATATTAATATTGGTATTGATATAAGCATGAGTAAGAAAAAAGACACCTTCCCGCCTACAAACAACAAAAATCTTACCCTAACATTATCTCCACTTGAATACGATTTTATTATTTGTGGATTCAAAGCTATTGTAAAATTATTCGTAAAATTCATCACACACCTATTTACTTGTTGTGCAATTGCATTAGCTGCATTTACTGTAGGTCCAAAGAAAATGTTCATCAGTATATTTAGTCCTTGATCTTTTAACAAAGAAGCAAAAGAACCAAATATACTCCAAAAAGAGAAACCAAGCATCTGTCTTAACGCAGGTCTATCAGGATGTAAGCAAATAACACATTCCTTAAATAACTTCTTACAATAAAAAAAATAGAACATAAACATTAGAAATGTAATTACCCAATTACAAATACCTAATGTTATTAACTTATCAAATGGCGCTTTCAATATAACATAAGCAATTGCTAATTTTAATATAGCATCAGAAAGACCTAAGTATGCATAAATCTTCATCCGCTCATGTGCAATTATCAATGAATTGAAAGGTACTTGAATAATAGTCAAAAAAGAAGAAAAAATGGCACATTGAAAAATTATATTACAGGCCAATATTCTATTAGATGGAATAACAAGTTTATAATTTATCAAGTACAAACCAATACTTTCTCCTAAAAGCACAACAATCATAGCAAAAGCGCTATGAATAAACAAAGCTGTTGAAAAGATAGCCTGTAACTTCTTAGTATTTGAATTTCCCAATTCAAAAGTGAGAAACCTCGATGTTGATACAGCTAAAGAGCCATTAATAAAACTAAATAAAACAATAGTACCTGAGATTATATTATTCAAGCCATAATCTACCGCACCTAATGCATTTAATATTATACGTGATGTAAATAATGTCACTAACATTGTTAACATCATACGTATATATAAAAAAACTGTATTTTTAGCTATAACCTTATTTTGATTTTGTGCCACAATAACCTTTATACAACTAACAAATTACTATCTTCCCAGTATATTTCGATTAGCCTTTCCCTACTCAATACTTAGATATATTTTTCAGTTCTTTTATTAATTCTATATATACCAAATCAATACAATCCATTCTAATACGCATTCTTCTCTCCCACAATCACATTCGCCACAGTCTTATAAATGATATATATATCAAGCAACATTGTCCAATGCTCCATATACCAGATATCAGCCTTCACACGTTCCTCCATCTGTGAGAGTTCTCTCGTTTCACCACGGAAACCATGCGTTTGAGCCCAACCTGTCACCCCAGGTTTTATAAAATGACGCACCATATACTTATCAATCAAACGGGCATAAGTCTCCGTATGAGCTAACATGTGAGGACGGGGACCCACTATTGACATATCGCCCTTAAAGACATTGATAAACTGGGGAAGTTCGTCAATATTGGAACGGCGGAGGAAGTTTCCAAATTTTGTTTTACGAGGGTCATCAACCGTAGCCTGTTTGCTGTCGGCTTCATCGTTCACTTTCATTGAACGGAATTTGTAACACACAAAATCCCCACCATTCAAACCGGTACGCATCTGCTTAAAGAATATAGGACCGGGGGAAGTCAACTTGATGATACTTCCAACGATGAGATAAACAAAAGGAAAAACTGTTACCAGAAAAAGACCGGAGAAAACAACGTCGAACAGACGTTTCAAAATACGGTTCTCCATCTTACTCAAAGGCTCATAACGCAGATTCAATATAGGCATATTACCTACCATACTGTGCCAGATACGACGGGGAAAACCTTTGCAGACATTGGGGACACCATGAAAATAAAGCAAGTGGTTCTCACAATAATTCATGATAGAGAAATTATAACGCCCCTCCTCCATCGACAAAGAGCAAAAAACATGCTTGATTCCCGGATGGGCAGACATAAAATCTGAAAAACCGTCAGGATTACCCAGATAGGAACATTGTGAGGAAAGCTCCTCATTCGGGTTTATGTCAAAATAACCTACAACCTCATACAACGAGGATGCCAGGGAATTTTCCATCTCCTCATACAATACCTGCATGTTATTACCACCTCCTATAAAGACGGCATAACGACGGTGCTTGCCTTTGGCACAATAAGCTATCATAAACTCACGGATGATGATGCGGTAAATGCTTAAAATGACAAAGAGGAAGGCAAAATAGGCGACAAAGAAGAACGGAGAATAGATAGAGATCCCACTGAAGGTCATGATACATGCCCAAAAGATGAAAAACGCTATTATATTCTTCAACACGCGCAACACTAGTTGGTCGGGACGAATCCCACGACTGTCCCAAACCTTCCCGCGGGAGCCTGAACAGGCAAGATAACAGAGGGTCAACGAAGTCACCATCCAGGAAACCCGGCAGGAAAAAGGCAAAGAAACAAAGGCTTCTTCCCAAAAGAAAAGGAGCAAGAATAAAACCAGGTTCAGGATGATCAGATCTCCTAAAACTGCAATAAATTCTATGAATTTATTGATTTGGCTAGTGGTTGATACCATATAAATATTGATTTTAGGCACATGCTTCTTTGAACTTATTCAGAAAATCTTTTCCGAACAAATTCCAAGAGATAACAATACAAACTGATAGGAAAATAAAAGCTAAGACATATACCTTACGACTGGTTCCCGAAGGTTCCAAGGGTACCACAGCAGGCTCTACAACTGCAAACACAGGCTTCTCCTCCTGAACCTTAGCCCTGGCAACCTGAAGCTGGCTGGCAACCTGGCTGTATACCTGGTAAGCAAGACTCATGTCATTCTGCAAACGTTCCTGTTCGGCACGGACACTCTGCAAAATGATATTGTCATGGGAGTCCATATAGTCGGCATATTTCTTTTGAGCGACATAATATTCTTGTTGACGTTCTTTGAACAGTTTCTCCAAATAAATACAATCCTCTTTTGATTTGGAGGTACGATAATCTATAATGTATTCCTGCAACTTCTTAACCACGGAATCGGCTACGACCGCAGCAACTTTAGAATCCTGAAAAGTTGCAGTAACGGAAGTCATTGAGGTTTTCTTATCCACAGAAGCAGTGATCTTTTCCTTCAAAGTCTCAATTTTCTCCGTTTCCTTCTTTGAAAGTTCAATTATACCCTGACTTGTTTTATCAAAAGATATATCTTCCTCAATAAGCAAGGACTTTACTCCGCCAATTACCATACCTGGGAGTCCGATTATATAACTCCACCAAGGAGAGGATTCCTCATCTAAATAAGTATTCAGTGTCATGATTTCATTCTTCGTTACCGGTATATCCATTGCGGAAAGTTCCAGTAAAAAAGGAGTGGAAGAGACAATATCAGCAGACAAGGAAGCATTCAAGGCATCAGTTCCATCTCCCATAGAAACTCCACTGCCTAAAAACGATGCAGCCAAACCGGATAAACCACCAGCTTTACTGCTTCCCATCTCTGGAGAAAGGATAACTTCAACCGTGTACTGCTTAGGGATACTTATCGCAACAATAACACCAATGATTAGTCCGATACCGGCTGCTTTATAGATCTTCTTACGAATACCTATTACCTTACGAAGAAGACCCATCAAATCAATTTCGATCTCTTCATCTGTATGAATATCCTGTTGCTGCTTTATTTCCTTTTCAGATGCTTGTTCCATCAAAGTAGACATAAATATAAATAAAGGTATTATAAAGTATTCGTTATTTCTTGATTAAATTAGCAAGAGAGGCAATCATCATACCCAAAGAACTGAAAGAAGTGGCATATCCCAGGATTTCACCCATATTAGTACGCTTCTTCGACCTGCTGGGAACAATGATCTCACAACCAGGTTCGATTTGTTTCTTACCGCTGCCCTTAACCTTGGTGACCTGACCATTCATGTAAACTATGAACTTCTTGCTCTTCTTTGCATTGTCAGCATAACCACCAGCCTGATTCAAGTAATAATCAATATGCTTACCAGATATATAAGAAACGGTATTAGGAACCATCACAGCACCATTGATCTTAACCGTATTGGTACTTTTGGGAA
>CAQBGY010000061.1:6016-13990 GCA_948759685.1 uncultured Eubacterium sp. | reverse complement strand
GAACGCCACAGGCAACGTATATGAAGCCGATGTAAAAGAAGTAAAGGAGCTGATGCAAAAGGTATGGCATACACAAAAATCCATGCTATCACGGCAACCGTCAGTAAAGCAGTAGATTACATCTGCAACCCTGACAAAACCGATGAGGGCATACTAATTTCTTCTTATGGGTGCAGCCCCGAAACTGCCGCTTATGATTTCAAATTTGCCCTGTCAAAAACCAGCCAGTCGGATAAAAACAAAGCCTACCATCTGATACAGTCTTTTCTTCCCGGCGAGGTTTCTTATAAGGAAGCCCACCAGATTGGCGTGGAGCTTGCGGACAAACTTTTAGAGGGCAGATACTCCTATGTTGTCACTACGCACATAGACCGAGGACACGTTCACAACCACATTATTTTTTGCGCCGCTGATAACATTAACCATGAGAAATATCACGACTGCAAAAAGACCTATTACAATATCCGCAACATGAGCGATGACCTCTGCCGGAAGCATGAGCTGTCTGTCATTATTCCAGGCGAAAAACCATTGTCTGAAAAGGGTGCTGCCAGAGGAAAAACTTACAAGGAATGGCAGGCAGGCAAAAACGGTTCTTCATGGAAAGAACAGTTAAAAGCTGACATTGACGAAGCCATCAAAAACGCTGCGACTTACGAGGACTGCATTGACCTGCTCCGGGCAAAAGGCTACGAAATCAAGGGAGAAACCATCGTAACCGAAGGCGGTTCCGGCGGGGAAAATTCCCATAAATTTATCTCCTTCCGTCCTCTGGACAGGGAGCGTTTTGTCCGTGGAAGCGCAAAGTCTTTGGGTGCTGAATATACCAAAGAACGGATAAAGGAACGCATCGAGGAAAAGACACTTGCGAAGGATAAAAAGCGTGTGCCATTCCCAACAAGGAAAAAGCCCGTTGTCAAAGATTATTCAAAGAAAAACCTTATTGACACCACCGGGGATAAATTCATGCAAAGTCCCGGCTTAAAACATTGGGCTGACATTCAAAACCTCAAAATTGCCGCCGCAAGTTACAGTCAGGCAGGCTCTATTGCGGAGCTTGAACAGCAGATTGCCGCCAAGTCCACACTGGCAAAAACAGCCCGTGAAAGCCTTGTGGAAACGGAGCATCGGCTAAAAGATTTCGGACAGGTTTTAAAGTATGCGGAGCAGTATAAAACCAACCGCATCTACCATATCCGCTATCAAAAATCAAAAGATAAAGACAGGTATCTGCGCCAGCACGAAACAGAGCTTATCCTCCATGACGGTGCGGAAAATATGCTGAAACGTCTTGGAATTGACACCAAAAACCTTGATATTGAAAAGCTCCGCAGCGATTACAATGCGCTCTGTTCCAAAAAGCAGGCTTTACAGAAAACCTATAAGTCTGCCGAGAAAGAAGCCGCCGACCTTAATCGGAAACTCGACAACCTTAACCAGTATCTTGACCACAATTTAGAACAACAACCTGCTGACAAAAAGATTGGAAAAAATACCCAATCCCTCTAAATTCGACATAAAAAAAGAGGGTACCGCAACAAGTTTTCTCTCTGTTGCGATACCCTCTGATGTGAGCAAGATTTTTATTTCGTACTGTCTTGTACTTTATGCCATGTATTCTCCTGTTTCTTTTCTCCATGTATCTTGCTCCACTTTCCAATCGTTTCCTGCTGTATTCCACACACAATTCCATAAAACGCTTTTTAAGGAAAACAGAAAAATCCAAAAATATATTTCCTGTTTTCCCTTACTGCCAATTTTACCGTCTACCCTTTCTGACCGGTAATTGCCTGTAATAGTCCGCTTTGGAATCTGGCAAGATCTACTCTTTCGGCACACAGGTTCTGCATACACCAGTATACATTACGTTCCCGTCCTATTAAAATACTATCGGGAATCCCAAAAATAATCCTGTCCCCATTCTCTTTTTTGTCCACTCTTGGCAGCATGACTGAAACATAACATAATTTCGATATGATATACTCATCCGCTTCTTCCATGCTCCCAAACGGGATTACTTCTACCCTGAATCTGGAATTTCCATTCCTGATGTCCTTCCATGTAGTTTCATAGGAACCCATAATCCTCACCGGAGCAACACTTTTTTCAATTACAAAGCCCTCTTTATCAGAAAATTTCAGCATGGCTGGGAAATACATATCCGTTTTTTCTATTTTTCTTCGTTCCCATGTTTCAAATAGATATGTTTTCTTCATGTTTTCAACTATCTTCTCCACAATCCTTCCTCCTGCTAAACAATTACTGGCAATGCATTAGAACCTTCCTGTACAGCGTAATCACAAGAACCCACGCCCTCCGGTGTTATAGGACACAGACACTCACGGTAAGAATCGGGACCCGCCTGTACACCTTCAAGGTTTCCATGCACTCTTTCATCTGTATATTGTGAAAAACTCATCCCTACAGACAGCCCGTACCCATATGATGGCATCCCTATTTTCAAAGATGCATCATACACCTTATGAACCGTATTATTCTTATCATTATCTGTTCCGTCATGCCGCATCGCTGTTTCATGGTATAGAAAATATCCATAGTTTCCTATTTCCGAATTTCCTATTGGTATGATGGGATTTAATGAAAATTGAGACCCCCCGCTTGCATTTCCCATACGTTCACAGCATAAATTCCCTCCCAGCATATTTGCAAAACTCATTACAATCGCAGCACAGTCCGTACAGTTTACACGATAGGTAATTTCCATCCCATCTGGCTGTTCTCTGTGGAACATATTATATAAGAATCGGGATAAGTAAAATATTTTTTGTTTAAATATATCCCATGTCACATAATTGCTTTCAGGTGTATATAACAACTGTGTTTCTGCATTTATGGCTCTGGTTATACTTCCATATAAGTTCTGCATATCTGACACACCCTCCACTTTGGGTATGATGTATTTCAGTGCATCTGCCCAAAGCGGCTTGCCAAACCATTGGCATTTCGGTGGGGACATAATAAAATACAGTTTCACATTGATACTTTCCTTCGTCATCAAATCAGCACTGCAATTCCATGTTATGGTTTCATTAATTTCCTTAACCTCTGACGGCAGCGAGTAATAATTAAATTGAAAATTCTTCACCACAGTAGTTATTCTTTTTGCCTTAACAAGAATGCTCTTTTTATCCGACGTACCAAAAAACGATTTCCCCTCTGCATATACCTCAACAGTAGTGTCTATATATCCTGTATTTTCCAATATAAAACTTGCCTGAACTACTATTGCGTTTTTTTCGATGTCTAAGTCATATGCTGCCACTGTCTGGGAATCCATATTTCCCCTTTTCCATTCTGATAGCCGTCTTTTTTCTCCCCCGCTTTTAATAACTTCATATGATTCTATTATAGCCTCATCCACCGTGCCCTTGCTATATCCCTGCACATCTCTCGCATTCACATTATTATCAGGCTTCCATCCCATACCGTCCAATGACAGATTTGAAAACTTTACCTCTGACAATGTTACAGTACACTTTGTTTCCTCCGAATCATCCCTGTCAGGATAAGATGCAATGTGTATTCCTACCTGTACGACTAAAGCTGCCAGCTCAACTGCTGTCGTCGCCCACCCATACCCCAGAACTAACGAAGTAAATTTTACGCATATAGTGATAATAGACCAAAAGGCTATACCAGAAATCAACAATTTCAATATTTCCAAAAGTACATTTCCTTTGTATAAAAGAGTAAACAAAGAAAGAAACGTGTCAGCAGTAATATTTCCAAGCGCTATGCGTTTCAAAGCACTAAACAATGTTGCATTTCCGTAAAGTATTTCGGTGAGTTTTTTGATTGCTTTACTCTTTACACTGATATACACCCCAAAAGCAACAGCGCAGACTCCGCCTATGACCATTAAAATCAATTCCACCCACCAGATTACCACTTCGGAAGTTCCTTTTTCTTCCATCGTGCCAATCGTATAAGCCTTTCCGTTATGGCATCCTACAAAATAAACGGTTCCTTCTTTTTTCCATGCCTTAACCGTGTACGGCATTTGGGAGCTGCATTTCATGCCTTGTTCTGCATAATGTTCTATCCACTGGTTCAGGCACATTTCGTATATTTCAGATAATTCGGTTTCTGAAAGAGGCTCTTTTACAGACTGCTTCAAAGATATGACCTCAGAAGTTCCGTTAAGGGTATCGCTGACTTCCTCCTCCACTCTGGCATGGTTTCCTAATGCAACGCCATGATAAGTCACAGCATTGAAACAGCCATCATTGTCAATATCCAATGCAAACCCCCGTTTTTCAGCATCCACATCCGGTTCACGATTGATATATGCCTGCACTTCTTCATCTGATAAAGCCCTCTCCCATACATCGCACTGGGAAATATACCCCGCAAAATAATCCGTCAGGCTGTCTGTTGCATTATCACGTTTTGCACCAACCAGAAACATTCTTCCAGTATCATAATTAAAAGCCGGAAAAAGACTTTCTTTCTTACAGTCCACCTTCCCATCAATATACATCGTGGCTGTTTCCACATTAAAAACAACGGCGGCATTGATCCATTTTCCCTGCCTGATTACAGATTTTGATACCACTGTATTCCACTCCGAACGCTCAAAAGCGTGCGTAAAACAAAGATGAAGACCATCTTCCATACGTTTCAGATAAAGATTGATCCCTCCAATATTGCATTCTGTCATATCAGAAAGGATACTGTAACGCTCGGATACATCATCTTCCCCAGTCACAAACTTAAAATGCACCTGGACAGAATACTGCTGTGTCCCATAGTATCCCGGACGTACATCAGCCAGATCCTCCGCCTTCACTTCCAGATAAGAATTGCCTTTCAAACATATGGAAGAAGTAAAGGATTTGATGTGGGCATCTTTCAATGAAATCAGGTTGTTGCCAATCTGCTCCTTAGCCGGATTTTGTGTAAAATCATACCACGCCAGAGGAATGATGTCCAAATTCGGCTCATACATGATTTTTTTCATGGTGTCAGCGTCCAGACACTCACTGAATATACGGACATGACGTATATCTCCTGCAAATCCATCTCCTATCATAATGCTGTTATTACAGTTGGCTCCTGATGCCTGACCAAATACACAGCAGTTATAGTTCCCATCTAAATACAGGGATACCCTGCTTCCATCTGTCGTCATGCCGATATGGAACCACTCATCCACCTTTAAAGCCCCCTGTGAACGGTTCGAGTAAATAACAGGATACCCCGGCAGTTTTACATAGACACCATCCTCATGTATTCCAAAATCTACAATTCCCTCTATCTTTAGTACGGACTTATCGGTTGTCAGTTCCATAACCCTGACCATAGCATCCACGGAAAAAGCTGCCATGCCATTCAGCAGGCTTCCCAGCCTGTTCTCTGCCGTAACACTGCCTTTTATGGATTTGCGCAATGCAAAATAAGTATTTTTTCCTGTCATAATATCCCCCTTACACAAATATCGTACTGCATTCTCCTGTCAGCACCAGCTTTGAGGTTTCTGTCAAGCCGATATGTTCTGCAGGTTCAAGCCCCAGCTCCTGTAGTGTCCTGCCAAACGGATAACACTTATGGTTAAAGCTGACTGATGTTAAAAACTTTGTTTCTATCAGTGCATTTTCAGGCAATTCCACCTTTCCGTCATTGTTATATACAAATGTTTCAACATATCCGTCAAACCCTGCCGGAACGACAGTCGCAGCAGCAAGCATCCTGGTTTTTTCACTGCTTTTTACGCTTTTTTCCAAATCAGGGAGTGCATCGCATTTTACCCCCACCGTATATCCATCAGGAAGCCCCGTCCATTTCACCTGAATCATGGCAGGCTCATCTTCGTCCCCCGGATTAGACAGTGCATCCAACCTTTGGAAATCATATATGGTGCTGCCCTTTATCACATTAAAATTACGCACTGCAACGCCAATATTCGTGCGAACCCAGTAGTTAAACTGGTCATAAGACGCAAAATCCGGAGGGATACATTCTTTCTTTTCATCCGTAACAATTACAACCATGCAGAAATATTGGTTATTTAACCCATTCAACAGAAAAGGCGTGTCAATTACCGCAATGTCATTTTGTTTATCCGAAGATATAAATGCACAGCTTTCGCCATCTGCCGTAAATACTTTTTTGCTGCTCCACAGGCTCGGCTTCATAAATAATGATGAACCACAGCAATATAACCATACATATCCCTTTGTTGCCATATTATTCGCTGCTTTGTTTTTCCCCCTGACATATATAAAATTTGTACCCGAATTTTTATCCAGTGGCATAGTGACATCTTTATCATAATTTTCCTTAAAATACTCATCGGGATTTTGAACCTGTGTATGCACAATCATATCCGGGGACTGGTAACTGAACTTCCTTTTTCCAATTACCCCTTCATCACTTAAACTTGTTCTGATTAAAAGATTGTTTTGATAACCCATAATGCTTCCTCCTTAAATAAAATATTTTTAACGGCGGCAGGGAATTATGATTTTCCTGACTGCCCTGTCAGACCACGGTTCTATGTCATCAAGTACCATAATTCCCCGCCTTCCGCTTATGAACTTTTACTGTTATTTTTTCTTCTTACAAGGAAAATTCCCAAACCTGCAATCACCAACACCCCACAGACCACGAATATCCATATGCGGTTCCACAAATCATTTTCCACTTTTATATCTGCTGCATCAGTCTGCGGGCTTTCATCGCCAGTCTTTGGCACCTCTGTTATATCGTTTTCTTCCTCCTGCTTTGCATCTACTGTGATTACATAATCCGATGCGTGGGGAAAGGCAAGCGACACGGTTCCGTCCTCTGCAATTGTGTCTGTACAGATAAATTCAAGCTCCCCTGTGCTTTCCTTGTAGTAATACAGGCTTGCTGTAAGCCCTGCGTTCTCTTTGCCGAGGCTGATGGAAAGCACTGCCGTAAAACCGAACTCTCCTTCATGGGCAAGGCTTATCTGTATGCTGTAGTTCTCCCCTGTGACATGGTTCACAATATCCACTGGTATCTTTTCTGTATCTGTCTGTACAGAAAAATCAATATCACTGATTTTGCCTTCCCTGATGTCCTTCCCATTCACGCTCCATGTCATTCCGTTTCCCATGTCAAAAACAATCGTAATGTCCCTGCCACGGATATTTTCCAGCACATCTCCCGGAACTACAGTAGAGCCGTTCATGTCAACAATGACCGTTTTTCCGTCCTCTGCCTGACTGGTTTCCTCCCGAATGACCTTCCAGCCGCTTTTCACGGCTGTGCCTTCCTGACCGGATTTATCCTTGATAAATGGTTTTCCAGCTTCCGGCTTATCCTCTCCTGTGCTGCTTATTTCGGGCTTCACACGGTCTGGTCTTTCGTCTGTGCCATGATTCTCTGACTGGTTATTATCCGGCTTCTTATCTCCCGGCTGATTGCTTTCCGTATGTGATGGGGAAAGTTTCGCTATTTCCTCTGTCCTCATTACATAGCCACAAACGCTGCACCTATACGTCCTAACGCCTTTCTCCGTTTCCGTTGGTGCTTTTGTCACACTTCCACTGTCCTCTGTATGGGCGGATTCTCCTGACCTGTCACCACAAGCACATTCACGCCAGTGCTTATTGCCGTCTGATTTCCAACCTGTTCCATAGCTATGCTTATGTGATGGCGGTAATTTTCCTATTTCCTCTGTCCTTATCACATAGCCACAAACACTGCACTTGTAAGTCCTGATTCCTTTCTCTGTTTCCGTTGGTGCTTTTGTCACACTTCCACTATCCTCTGTATGGGCGGATTCTCCTGACCTGTCACCACAAGCACATTCATGCCAGTGGTTATTGCTGTCTGATTTCCAACTTGTTCCGTAGCTATGCGTGTGTGATACAGGAAGTTTTGCTATTTCCTCTGTCCTCATTACATAGCCACAAACGCTGCACCTGTACGTCCTGATTCCTTTCTCTGTTTCCGTTGGTGCTTTTGTCACACTTCCACTATCCT
>CAQBGY010000061.1:0-5916 GCA_948759685.1 uncultured Eubacterium sp. | reverse complement strand
GTCCTGATTCCTTTCTCTGTTTCCGTTGGTGCTTTTGTCACACTTCCACTATCCTCTGTATGGGCGGATTCTCCTGACCTGTCACCACAAGCACATTCATGCCAGTGGTTATTGCTGTCTGATTTCCAACTTGTTCCGTAGCTATGCGTGTGTGATACAGGAAGTTTTGCTATTTCCTCTGTCCTCATTACATAGCCACAAACGCTGCACCTATACGTCCTAACGCCTTTCTCTGTTTCCGTTGGTGCTTTTGTCACACTTCCACTGTCCTCTGTATGGGTGGATTCTCCTGACCTGTCACCGCAAGCACATTCATGCCAGTGATTGCTTTTATCTGACTTCCAGTCCGTTCCGTAACTGTGCTTATGTGATGGCGATAATTTATCTATTTCCTCTGTCCTTATCACATAGCCACAAACGCTGCACTTGTACATCCTGATTCCTGTTTCTGTTTCCGTTGCTGGCTTCGTCACGCTCCCACTGTCCTCTGTATGGGCGGCTATGTTCGACTTATCCCCACAGACACATTCATGCCAGTGATTGCTTTTATCTGACTTCCAGTCCGTTCCGTAGCTGTGCTTATGTGATGGCGATAATTTCTCTATTTCCTCTGTCCTTATCACATAGCCACAAACACTGCACTTGTACGTCCTGATTCCTGTTTCTGTTTCCGTTGCTGGCTTCGTCACGCTCCCACTGTCCTCTGTATGGGCGGCTATGTTCGACTTATCCCCACAGACACATTCATGCCAGTGATTGCTTTTATCTGACTTCCAGTCCGTTCCGTAGCTGTGCTTATGTGATGGCGATAATTTCTCTATTTCCTCTGTCCTTATCACATAGCCACAAACACTGCACTTGTACGTCCTGATTCCTGTTTCTGTTTCCGTTGCTGGCTTCGTTACGCTCCCGCCGTCTTCTGTATGGGTGGCTGTATCTGACTTATCCCCACAGGCACATTCATGCCAGTGGCTGCTTTTATCTGACTTCCAGTCCGTTCCGTAGCTGTGCTTATGCGATGGCGGCAATTTTTCTATTTCCTCTGTCCGCATCTCATAACCACAGACACTGCACTTGTACGTCCTGATTCCTGTTTCCGTTTCTGTTGCTGGCTTCGTTACACTTCCACTGTCCTCTGTATGGGCAATCGTTTCTGACTTATCTCCACAGGCACATTCACGCCAATGACCATTACCGTCTGATTTCCAGTCCGTTCCGTAATCATGCCCTGTGTTTATTGTTACCGTAGTGATGTTCTCTGCTTTGTCTGCTGCTTCTATCACTATAGTTGGCACATCAAATGATATGCCCAGAGTGAAGCTGTCATCGGAAAGAGTCTGCTCTTTCCCATTCACGGTAACGGATTCCAGATTTTCATCCCTGACTGTCACAATCTGCGGTTTGCAGTAAGTTTTACCATTTTCTACACCCCCAATGGACGGCGCTGTTCCGTCAAATACCACACCGTCAGAGGAAAGATAGGTCACGTTCCCCTGATGATCCGTAATCTTTACATAAATCACACAGGATTTATCCTCATTGATAGAGAATGTCACAGTATCATTTTCCACATCTGTCCATCCCACTGTCAGTGCTTCGACCTCTTCCTTCGACATTCCGCTGTCCGATATGTAATAGGATACGGACTTCACACCGGATTCCTTATCTTCTGCTGTAATCGTTACCTGCTCTGTCTGCTTAAAGAACAATCCGAAAGTAATTGTATTCAGAAAGCTGTTCCATTTGTTTGTGCGAATGCTGATTTCCCCTGTCGGTTTCTCAGTATCCTTTATAAGCTCTCCATATTCCCCTTCACAGATTTCACATTTGGCTTTTTCTGTATAGGTGGCAGTTCCACCGGAACAATCTTCTGTTTTGTTGGCAGCACAGCCAGAACAAGTTAATGTATGTGTATTATCATCGTTGGAAACAGTCTTATTTTCATCATAGGTACATTTCATCGTTGCGGTATAACCGCAGGCAAGACAGGTCATGCTGTGGGTCGTTGTGCCGTCTATGTGGGTGTACTCGCAGACGCCCTCGCCGGTGTGATCGCATTTCCGCACTGTGACGGACTTGAAAGTGAAGCTATTCGATTCCAGTCCCTCGACAATGAGCGTGTCCCCGTTGGCGTAGGCGTAGCCTTCGACCAACAGTTCCTTCAGCGTCTGGGTACTTTTTGCACTAATCGCCCTCTGTCCGCCTGTGAAAGTGCCGCCGGAGAGCCAAATTTTCTCATTGCCGGAGGAGAAGGAGTTCACAAACAGCCCCATGCCTTCTGTGCATTTAAGTACGGCATCCCCGCTTACATTCAGCTCTGTGTTTGCGATGGAGCTGATTTCGACACCTGCCCAGGTACCCTGGATGGTTCCACCAATGATGTTGAGCGTTCCACCCCTTAGTTCAATACCGGCCCAGTTGCCTGCTGACAAGCCTCCCTGAATGGTTCCGGTCTTGCCGGCACTGCTGTCCTGTATGTCTAAGGTTGTTCTGGAATCAAGCATTTCCAGCGCTGTTCCTGGAGCGGAGACGTTTTTGCCGCTCAGATCCAAGGTGAAGGTGCCAGATGGTATATCCACACTCTCCTCCAGCGTCACATCGGCAAGCAGCGTGACCGTTGCACTGGTGTTTATCGAATCGAACGCATCTTCCAGAGAGCCGACATAAATGGTGCTGCCACTCTCCACCTTCGCCACAAGTTCTGTTCCACAGCCAGTACATTTATTATCCGTACCGGGGGTATGGAATTCCTCGGCAAAGACCTTACCGCAGAAGGGGCAGGTTCCGCCATGCGTGCCGTCACCGTTATCCGACAGACTATCCGGGTGGCTGCACTTCCCGACAGTGACGGAATCAGTCAGCACCAAAAACATACCATTTTCACTCTTTACGCCAAGTCCATCGAGGGCAAGGGGCTGACTGCCTTTGTAATAGGCGTGGTCTTCAGCCAGGAAGTCTTCAAAGGTTCTGGCGGAGTCTATCAAAATTTTGTCATAAGTTCCGGCAGCGAGGGAAGCAACAACGTCATCAATCACTAAACTATTCGTATATACGTCCTCACCGGTAACAGTCAGGCTGTTACCGATCCACTTTATTACTCTTACGCCACCCCAAGCATCAGGAGCATTCGTTAAAAACCTTCCACCTTCCAGCTTTATGGTTCCATTGACATAGACAGCAGCTTTAGCGGAAGTAACCGTGCCGCCTGTTCCGCTATCCCTTATGGTTAGGTTGCTGCCTGTCGCTGTGCCGATGCATGTGCCTTGTTTATTGGAAATCGTATACCCGTTCAAGTCTAGGACGAAGGTCGTATCTGCGGGTATATCCACTGTTTTTGCCAGCTCCACATCGACAAGCATTGTGACCGTTGCGCCGCTGTTTGCATCTGCAAACGCATCCGCCAGATCGGCGACATAGGTAGTTGTGCCGTCTTGTTTTACTACCTTCGCCACGGGCACAACCACTTTGTCCGCCGGCCAGTTCTCCCCATCGTAGCCAGTGGCTCCTGCGGGAACAACAATTTGCAAAGAAACGTTCGTTTCCCCAAAAACATTCTCCCCAAGCTCTGGTGCAATTGTGTGCTCAAAGATAACCTTGGTTAAGCCGTTGCAACCATAAAATGCCTCCATCCCGATAGTTGTCACGTTATCCGGAATAGTAATCTCGGTCAGACCGTCGCAATAAACAAATGCTCTCTCCCCGATGGCTGTCACGTTATCCGGAATGATAATCTCGGTCAGACCGTCGCAACCATAAAATGCTTCCTTCCCGATGGTTGTCACGTTATCTGGAATGGTGACCATCGTCAACCCACAATTATGAAATGCGTTATCCCCAATTGAGGTCAAACTGTCAGGCAAATCAACATGGCTAAGATTTCCATACGTATAGAACGACAACTTCCCAATCGAAGTCACGCCTTCTTGGACTTCTACTTTGCTAATTGTTTTCCAATAATTAAACCAAGGGGGATCATTGGCATACTGAAAATCCGGCATATCCCCTGTGCCTGTAATGGTCAAAGTACCGTCCTCGCTAATTGACCAGTGAAAGGCGTTGCCAGCGCCAAAATCGCCGGAAGTCTCCACCGCCAGGACAGGCTCGTTAGCCTCATCCAACGCCCCTTGCATCTCATAGCAGTGGGACAGGTCAATCTGCTCCTGCTCCTCATCAGTCAGTTCTGAAAACAGGGAGAGTATTTCCTCAAGCTGTGCCCGCACGTCCTCCGCATTGTCCGCTGTCACTTCATCGGGCAGGGCGGCGATTAAGTCCTCAATGGGGCAGATGCGGCATTCATAAGTACAAGGGCTGCCCTCACTGTCCTCTGTTGCCGGAACAAAGCCGCAGTCCTCTGTATGTTCTTTATGGTGGGCGCAGAGGTTTGTAGCTTCTGGTTCCGCTTCTTCCGGCTCTGTAACCTCTGTCGTTTCTTCTTCCTTTTCCCTGTCTTCATAGGCAGTCCCTTCACAGACGGAAAGGTCTGCGCCTTCTGCACTGCACACAGGACAGTCAGGATTGATGCTGCCCTCTTTGCATAGTTCCCCACAAATACATTCCTGCCCGCTATCCGTTTCTTCTGTCTGCCCACTGTCCGGCTCTTTTCCTTCCTCTTCGGTTTCCGTTTCTGATGTCTTTGTTTCGGAATCCGTTTCTTCCAGTGTTTCGCTGCTGCATACCGCACACTCGAAAGCACAGGGACTTCCCGATGTTTCTTCCCGATAGCCACAGGATTCATCATGCTCATGAATACAGTCCGTTTCCTTTGTGATACAGCCGTTTTCTTCACTGCATACATGGCTGCATTCCAGAGGCTGTTTTTCCCCTGCATTGGAAGATGATGCTTCCTTCTCCCCTGATGTTTCCTCCGGGTAACAGCTTTCCATGTGTTCATGGATACAGTTCTTCACGATTTTATAACATTCCTCTGTATGTTCATGACTGCACTCTGCTCCCGGATCTGCTTCCTGATAGCCACAGTCCGCCGTATGCTCCATGTGGTGTTCACACAGCCCTGTCCCGCTGTCCTGTGAAGCTGCCGCTGTCAGCCAGCCGGAAGGCAGCGTGTTAAAAAGCAGCGCAGCCGACAGCAGGATTCCCATGCCTCTTTTAACCTTCTTCCCCTTTCCCCCAAAAATGTCCCCTACAGGGTGTTTTCTGAAAGGAAATAATCTCTTATTTTTGTCCATATCGTCACTGCTCCTTTTCCTGTTCTCAGGGGAATTTTCCCCTGCCCTGAACCATCTGTCCTGACACGATCCATGACATGGATACAGCCAATTTGATAGATGGAATTTTTCACAGCTCCACGCTGCCATGCTTCAATGTCCCCGTCCTTTATCCTCTTTAGCGACTCCCGAAACCTTGCTTCCTCAAACGGGCGGATTATGAAGTCAAAAATGTGCAGCCGTATCGCCACCCCCGCAAAATAGCGGTCATCCGTGATCCACACCACCAGTGTGTCCCCGTACACCTCCCGGTACTTGCATACAAACTCCATTCCCTCCGCACCATCCATGTCCACCACCACAACGTCATATTCTTTTTCCATGTGCATATGCCCGTCCAGTATCCCCCGTGTGACCGCAGCTTTCGGAAATTCCTCCACAAATATCCGGGAAAACATCCCATACTGCCGGTCATCTCTTGTGTAAACCAATGCGTCCATTGAAACCAGCCTCCTATCCATCATGAAAAACGCACCGTCCGGCGCCATACGGGCAGGCTTCCGGACGCAGAAAAACCGCCGGGGACGGGAACCCCAGAAACGGCATTACAGCCTTTCTGGAAATCCCCGCCTCCGGCGGTCTTATATGGAATGGCGCTATATATAAAAAGATATGGCAAAAAGACAGATTTATAACGTCTGTCTGTCTGTCTGTCTGTCTGTCTGTCTGTCTGTCTGTCTGTCTGTCTGTC
>CAQBGY010000060.1 GCA_948759685.1 uncultured Eubacterium sp. | reverse complement strand
CATATTTTTTTGTCATAATGGTAATCTCCTTGTTCGTTTTATTATACATTATCCGAACAAGGTGTTACAAGATTAGTATACCACTACATGCTCCATATAGGATTTTGTAAAACGGAACATTCTTTCGTCTGCCATAATTCCGTATAAGTGCGAAGTATACTCTTTTAATTCTTCTGTCAGAAACGGCGGTATCGTTATGATACGTTTGCTCTTTGGCGTTTTAGGCGGTGTGATAATATCCCTTCCCTCTATCCGCTGATAAGACTTGTTTACGGAAATGGTGCGCTTCTCTAAGTCAATATCATTGTAGGTAAGAGCAAGTAATTCTGCTTTTGTCAAGTAAAATCTAAAAAAAATATCATTCCCCACTTGCACCGAAAAAGGCACCACAGAACCAGCTCCATGATGCCTTTCCATATCATTTCTTACATTGTTTTATTACAGCGCAAGCACTTCTTTCTCTCCTGCTATTTCTTTGAAAAACCCGTCATCCATCTTCCAGACAATCTCAATCCGTTCCTCACTGTAAACCTGTACGCTTTCGATTACAGTAAGCAGTTTGCCCTTGTCAAAGGTTTCAAGTGATGCCAGACCTTCCAGTTCTGCCTCCCGTTCTTTCATTTGGAGTATCCGCTCCTTAATCTGCACAACCTCGTCTTTCAGCTCTGGCACTCTTTTTTCTATTTCCAAAATGCGGCTGGCTGTATTTTCATACTCTTTAAGATACTGTTCCTTCGTGAGCCTGCCGGAACGGTAATCTTCATATAACCTTAGCTTTTTTGAGGACAGCCGCTTTCCTTCCGCCTCCATCACTCTTATTTTTTCTTCAATAACTGACGTCTGCGACCATTCCTTTTTCTTTCTGCCTGCTTCTGCCGACACCATTCCCGCCATAGTGCGTGTACAGGACAGTATGGCATTCTCAAGCAGCTCTTTGTCCACATGGATTGTTTTACATTCCGCAATGCCGGAGGTCGCCGCCTGCCCGCATCGGTAGGCATTCCCCCAAGTGGTAGGGATAAGCCGTCTCCCACAGTACGGACAGATAAGGATTGGCTGTGCTTTCCGTCCTTTCGGCACATCTTTTTTTTCATGTGTAAATGCTTTTGCATTTGCCGTGTCAAACAGTTCCTGTGATACAAGGGGTTCATGCGTCCCCTCTATGATGATCCATTCAGACCTGTCATTTTTAATATGACGCTTTGAACCGACAGCCTCCTGCCTTGTCTTGTTCCAGACTGTCTTTCCGAGATAAACCTCATTTTTCAGCATGTCTCCAATGGTGGTAATGCTCCACAGCTTTTTTTTCTTTTCCCTGTGGCTTTTCCTGTTCAGCCCCATTGCCTGAAAATGTTCCATGCAGGTAGGCGTACCCTGCTCATTCAAAAAACGGACAATCTCCGGTTTCTTCTTTCCTTCCGCAGCCATTGTGAATATCAGCCTCACAACCTCTGCCGCCTCTTTATCGGGGATTAACTGGTGTATATTCTCTGGATTTTTTAAATATCCGTAAGGTACAAATGCCGCCATGTATTCCCCATGTGCCGCCCTTGTTCCCATTGCGCTTCTTACCTTTTTTGACAAGTCTTTGCTGTACATGGAATTGATGATGTTTTTCAGCGCAACGCTCATTCCCCCTGTCATTCCCATGCAGTCCTCACTGTCAAACTGGTCATTTACGGAAATGAAACGTATTCCGAGCAGGGGGAAAATCCGCTCAAGATAATTTCCTGTCTCCAAATGGTCCCTTCCGAACCTTGAAAAATCCTTGACGATAATACAGCCTATTTTCCCCTGCTTTGCATCATCCATCATTCTCCGGAAAGCTGGTCTTTGAAAATTTGTACCGGAAAATCCGTCGTCAACATACTCCAATGTATCTGCCATATTGGAAAGACCGTTGCGCTGCATATAATCCCTGATCAGTATCCTCTGTGCTGCCACGCTGTTGCTCTCTGCCTTTACAATCCCGTCAACATTGTTATCCTCGTCAGAAAGACGGATATATAGTGCAGTCTTTTTATTGTCCATTGCCTGCCGCCTCCCTTTCCTTTGTGTATGCCACCAGTTCATGCAGCATGTCATCATATACCAGATGGACGGTCACTTTCCCTGCTGACAAAACTTCGATTTTGTCCACGAACGCATCCACCATCTTTTTTGTCAGGTGCCGGATATTCCTGTATTTTTCAATGGCAGTTTCCCAGTCCCTGCTGGCACAGTAATTCCTGTCATACTTCTTCTGGTATTCTGTAACCTCATTTATTCTTTTACGGAGTTCTGCTTCCTTGACTGCCTCCTTATTTGCTAATGTTTCATACTGTTCCGCATCAATCAGACGCTCCGCATAATCTTCATATAACTGCTGTCTGCGTTCCGACACCTTTTCCATGTCATGGTGCAGTTTCTGGATCTCCCTGGTAAGCACGTCATACTTCTCCATGCTTTCCGCTTTACGGTTCATTCTCTTTAACATTTCCATGCTGTCAACATACACATTCATGTGGACACGGATAACACGGAGGACTTCATCATTAACGGCATTTTCAGAAACGCTTTTCCTGCTGCATCCCTTTTTTGTCAGGTGTCCCCCACATGCAAAATTGGCTGTCCCGTTTGAGCTTTTTACAAGGTACATGGTTGCCCCGCAGTCACCGCACACAATCTTCTTTTTATAGAAGTTCCGGCAGGCAAGCTCTCCATTGTTTATCCTTCCATAATGCGTGGATTTTTCATGTACCTTCTTTAACCTTTCCTGTGCTTTGAGGTACAGTGCCCTCGGAACTATCGCTTCATGGGTGTCCTCCACCATGATCCAGTTCTCTTCCGGCTCCTTCCACTGCTTTTTTTCTGCAAAACTGTCCCTGCCATGTTCATTATGCCTGCTGTCCCCTGCATAATAAGGGTTGCAGAGCATCCGTGAAATCGTCCCGCCGCTCCATTCAGGGTTGTAGTTTTTCGGCAGCTCCTTTGTCCTTTTGAAATGCTTGTATGCTCTCGGTCCGATCACGCCGTCATCATTCAGGACTCTTGCAATCTGCGCATATCCCATTTCTTCATTTACGAACATTTCAAAAATACGCACTACAACCGGGGCAGTTTCCGTATCTGCTATGATGCGGTGTTTGTCCAGCGGATCACTCATAAGCCCGTAAGCAAGGTTTCCGCTGACATTGCTGCCTTTTTTCCAGTTGGCACGGTAAGACGCCCTGATTTTTTTCGCCAGGTCCCTTGAATAAAACTCATTGAAGATATTTGACATGCATACGGAGAGGTCTGCGCCTTCCCGGATGGAGTCATAACCATCCGTCACCGCAATGAACCGCACCTCAAAGAACGGGAATACCCTTTCCACATAATTGCCTGCCTCCACATAGTTCCTCCCAAGCCGGGACAGGTCTTTCACAATCACGCAGTTAATGCGTCCGTCCCTGATGTCCCGCATCATTTCCTCAAAGCCGCTTCTCTCAAAATTTGTCCCGGTCTGTGATACATCCATGTATTCACGTTCCACCACAATATCCTCTGCGCCTTCCACAAATTTTTTCAAAAGCCCCATCTGGTTCTCTATGGTTCCCCGTTCCCTGTTTGCCTCACTCTCAAGGGAAAGCCGTGCATACAGCCCTGCTCTGAATATGGTCTTTTCTTCTTTTACAGCCGCTGCCGCTGTGTCCCTGCCGACATTTACAAAATCAACTTTTCTCGATTTCCTTGCCATCTTACACGACCTCCCTTTCCTTGATATTTACCCTTCCGTTTTCTTCCGTGCTTACCGTACAGCCCGCCGACTGTATCTGGCTGAGTGCCGACTGGAAACAGTCCTGAAAACAGAAATCTATCTCAATATGGTTTTTGTCATATACTTTTACCCGCTCAATCAGCTCCACCGCCGCAGTCCTGCTTAGTCCACTGATGTTCTGGTATTCCTTAAAATACCGGAGCCATTCATATTTATCCGTTTTGGCGTCAATCACGTCCTGTATTGTGCGGCTGATTTTCCGTACCGCATCTTCCGCTTTTTTCCTCTTGTTGTTGTATCCTTCATACAGTTCTGCATAATCTTCTTTGGAAACAATGCCTTCTTTCAAATCTTCGTACAGCATGTCCCTCAGTTCCCTGCACCTTTGTATCTCCTGCTCTTTTGCTTCTTTCTGTCTTTCCAGTTCCTTTATTTCCAGCTCCTGAAACGGCACGGTATTGATGTATGCAAGGATTCTCCCCGCATCAAGCACACTGGCAATATGCGTCTTTAGCACATCAAACACCAGACGCTCCAGCTTGTCTTTTGGGATACGGTGTGTCCCGCACTGCTTCGTTGCAGCATTTTTTGAACAGATATAATAGGAATAAACCTTCCCGCCCGCCGGGACATTCCGCTTGATCATCGGCGCACCGCAGTCCGCACACACGGCAAGCCCTGACAGCACATAGACTTCATCCTCATTTGGCGACGTCCTTGTGTCCATGCCGAGAAGCCTCTGGACAATGGCAAATTCCCTCCTGCTGATGACAGGCTCATGATTGTCCTCAATCCTGACCCATTCTTCTTCCGGCTTATCCATAATCTTCTTAATCTTATGGTTTGGCGTGGAATGCTTTCCCTGTGTCAGTGTTCCGACATATACCTCATTCTCAAGCACCCTGCGGACGGACATGGAACTCCACTCTGCCTGCTCATGTGTTTTAAAGTTATCCTGGATACGGATGCCGAGGCTGTGCTTATATTCCATCGGTGACAATATCCCCTGTTCATTGAGGCGGTCTGCAATGGCGGTCTGGCTCATTCCGTGCAGCTTCATACGAAATATGTCTTTCACCACGCCTGCCGCATACATGTCAGGAACCAGCCTGCTTTTGTCATTTTCATCTTTCTTATAACCATAGGGTGTAAATGCGCCTATGTACTCACCATTCCTGCGCTTTACTTCCAGATGGCTGCGTATCTTTATGGAAATATCCCGGCAGTATGCGTCATTCATCAGGTTTTTGAATGGGACGACAATATCATCCCTGCTGCTTTCCTCCTTGCTGTCAATATGGTCATTGACTGCAATGAACCGCACACCGAGAGCCGGGAACAGTCTTTCAATGTACTTCCCGGAATCAATGTATTCCCTTCCGAAACGTGACAGGTCTTTTACGATCACACAGTCAACCGTTCCCCTTCTGATGTCGTCCATCATCATCTGGAACCCCGGACGCTCAAAATTGGAACCGCTGTAACCGTCATCCACACGTTCGGAAACCACTATAATGTCATCTTTGCCTTTCAGGAAATCTTTTATCAGATTTTTCTGGTTGGATATGCTGTTGCTCTCTGCCTTTGCTGCACTGGCAACATCGCCATCTTCTTTTGAAAGCCTCACATAGATGGCTGCATGATAGATTTTGTTTACTGTCTTGCCCATAGCGTAGTCCTCCTTGTTTTCCAAAGGAAAATGCAGCTGCATTTCCTGCACGACGGCAGGAGCAGTGGCTTTTCCTCCTAAAATGTTAAGCAGGACAAACGCCAGTAAACTTTTATTAGATTTGATGCTGAAACAGATGTGCCTTTCTCACCGGACATCTGCTGTCTTTTCTCGAATCCTATATTAACATATCCTGCGGCATTTTTCCACTGCTTTTTTTATTTTTTTCATGCGCCATCTTCCGGCTGTTACTGCTCACTGCGTTCCAGTAACAGGTAAAAATCCATGCAAAATCACCTTCTGTGATGGATTTTTACTTGAAAGCGGTACGTTTTCGCACGGAATTAGCAGTAAATGCTAATTCCTGTCTGCACAGTAACGTCCGTTTTTCTTTGTCAAGCCATAAGGAGCAGGTTTTCAAAGGCATCCTCAAAACTTACTCCGTTATTTGCGAAACGTATTTTTACCATTGTGTTCCCGACCTTTACAAGATAGGGGTTCCCAACCTTCCTAAGATACTGCGCTTTCTTTTCCTCCACTGTCCTGTCCCTGTCAATCCTTATCTTGCTGATGTCCTTTAATTCATCCAGTTTTACATCGTCAAAGTCCTGTTCCAAAAATTTTCTGTGTTCTTCTGCTGTCATTCCATTACCTCCCAGTTAAAAAATGCTGCCGGATATTTCTGACAGCTATGTATGCCGGACTGCTGATCCGGCTTGGAAAGGTGTTTTTTGTCCTCTTACCACTTGCTTGCTTCAAGCCTCTTTTGGAAATTCCTGTATATTTCCTTATCCACCCACTTCGCATAATCCTTAGTATCAATCAGTCCTTCTAAGTCACATATTCTGGAACGCATGGACTGCTCCACTCTTTCAGCGCTGTATTCCCCCAGTTCTGTCAGCTTCACAGTCAGCTTTTTCCTGATTTCTTCCTGCATGGTCTGCGGCATTGCTGCTATATAGTAAGGCGGCAGATATGACACACCGCTGTGCATGACTGCATCCTCATACTGATAGCTTTTTTCAAAGCTGAGAAGAAATTTCCGTATCTGGACTCTGGCTTTTCCCCGGTTCTCCTCACTGACTAATTCTGTCAGCTCATCAAAGAACTGAACCAGTTCCGATTTTGTAAAACCCATCTTTCCATACTCCTTTCGTACTGCATATACCCTTGTTCAGAATGACATACCCTGTCCTGTAACGGACAAATATGTAAAAGCCGGACACCCGCCCGGCTCTAAAATAACCTTTCTTACAGTCTAACACTGCTATCTGTCCTCAATCACTGCCATTTCAATAGATACTCCCATATCTCCTGCGCTTTCCCTTCTTAAAGAACGCCACTACTGAAACAACAAGCACGGATAACACAAAAAATACGCCTGCTGTTGCAACTACTTTAATCCTGCCCATATTCTCCACCTTTTCCTAATTAGTTGTACCTGTCAAACACGCCCACCTGCACCTGTACGCCCTCCGTGATCCTGTCAAGCGTTTCTTCGTCAACTTTTCCCATGTGTTCTATGATACGGTCAAAGTTCAGCGCCGTCACCTGTTCGCATAATGCGATGCTGTGCTGGTCAAGTCCCTCCGTCTTATATGACGATATGAATACATGGGTTGGCAGGCTCCGCTTCTTGTAAACCTTTGTTGACAGCGGAACTACCGTAATGACGGGGCTGTGTTTGTTTGCCCTGTTGTTGCTGACCACCACCACCGGGCGCATACCGCCCTGCATACTTCCCTGATACTGTACGCCCAAGTCCGCATACAGTATATCGCCTCTCCTTATCTTCATCAGCAGCCTTTTCCCCCGCCCCATATCGGTCTTTCCTTATCGGCAGGACACGTTGTTGTATCGTATATATGGTACTGCATGGTGGAAAGCTCGAAGAAGCCGACGCCGATGTTGGCGGCATCGTGCATAAATTCTTCCAGATCGGACTCGTCCACTGTTATGTCAGCCATATTCTCCACAACAACCGTATCATACTGCCCGGTAATCAACTGGGTAATCAGCATATTTACTGCATCACGGTCAATATCCCTGTTCGGTCCCTTGTTGACGATAGTTTCATTCATTAACGCTATTCCTGCCATGCTGCACTTCTGTCGGTTCTCCTGAATGATCCTGCGGATATTGCTTTCTGACTTGTTGGAGTTCATAAACATAATTGCCGGATGCACAAGCAAGCCGACCTCAAAACTTTTCACATTACTGCACATGATAATCACCTATACTTTCTCATATTTTCATTGACTGAAACAAAAGAGAAGTTTTTGCCGGCATTATCCTCTCATACAGGAAAGCCTTGTCTGCTGTTACCTGATAACTGCAAGGCTTGCCTGTATCAGAGGATAACGTGGCGTTTCCGCCACATTACCCCTCTGTCCAATCTGAAAATATCAGATATTGCTCTCGCTGGTCCCCGAACCGGGTAACATACACTGGGACGGCTTATATCCCACGCTGCGCCTCCATCATGCCCAACCAGACGGAATCCACAGGCAGCCACTCCCGGAAAATGCTTTTCGCTGAAATTCCGGCGCTGTTTTATCTCATTATCTCTGACTGCCATGCCAGTAGGCACAATCCTCTGCTCTTAAAAACTTACGTTTTTTACCTTCACGGGCAACAATGTTATCCATTGCAGGTACATCTTCGCACGAAATGGGATTCTGCCACCCCCTTATCGTCACGCAAGCGCAGACGGATAAAAAGGCGAAAATAAAATCAGGTGTATGCGTGTCCTATTGAATTGTTTTTGGCTTTCTCAAGCCTGCAACTATCATAACTGAAAGGGGAAAATTTTCAGAGTGCCAGATTGCACTATTTGTAGCTGATATATTCCACCTTGACTATCAGACAGAAAACAAAAAAGACCAGACTCCAGAAATAATCTGTTGTCTGATCCCTTATAAATTTAGACATTCTTTATTAGAAAGTAAGCATATTTCGTATTTCAAGCAAACAATATTTCGTTACCCGCTGTTCTTGTCATCTTCACAATATATTCTATCTAACTTAGTAACTTTACTGTTCCGTCAAAATTTGCTGTTCATAAGCCTTTGCTGCTAATGCTTTTTTGTTCAGTTCGGCATTTTGCTCTTTATTCTTAAAATAATCTTTTGTCCGAAGTTCCTGCATATCCTTACGAGCCTGTATGCGCTTCTCAATATATTCCTCTAAAAGCTCCTTTTTTCTATCTTCCTCTTTCTTCTTTTTTACATTATTGTCATGTTTAGATGAATTTCCCTTAATGTAACTATCGTTCTCTTTCATACCTTTTGTATAACCATAACAACCTTCCCATGTACCATCTACATGAGTGTACGCTATTTGTGGAATATTATTTCCGAAATTAACTGCCTTATTCTTTGCCAGAGCATCTAATATTTTCTTCTCATATTCTGGATCAGTCTGCATTCTTTTATAGGCAGCATCCGTAATATCAATAACCCAATTCATATTTCTCTGTGATGGATGGGTATATAATGCATCCATCTTTTCATTAAAATATGCTTTGTATTCATCCAGTGACATTTCCTCTTTACTTTTTATCTGCGAAGCAAATGTGCCCTGCTGAACTTCTTCCTGTTTCTTAACTTGACTTGAATACATCATCTGGGAATTTAAATAACTTGAATTTTGTTCTATTTTCATATTATTCCTCCAAATTTATAATATTTCTATTTCTTTATAACCGTTTAGTGTTTGAATCAAATTTTCCACAAGCAAAGTTATTTTGCTTTTATAATAAATTTTATCCCCGAATTTCTCCCATTTTTCTTCAACATCATGTTGCTCTTGCCTTATATATTTTATCGGCATAAATGTATTTAACGATAACCCGTCTTGAATGTAATTTGATATGTAAAAAGCATCTATGTCTACATCAAATCTATATCTCATCAGCATACTTACTTCACTAAGGTATTTACTTTCAACATCTGCATTATAGAGATTAAAAATCATATAATCTGGTTTAACACTGTTAAACACTTCAAATGCAGAAACTCCAAAATGTTCCGGTTGTCGTCTCGTTATTGGAAGTATTCCTCCTGGCACACCTAAAACAAAAATATCCGGCTTATTCATTTCTGATAAATATTGAATATAATTATTGTATGCAATAATTTTCTCACTTTCGTTCCTTTGCTTTTCAAACATAAATGTTGGGAACGAATGTACTCCTAAACAATTCACACAAGAACGGGACGTAATAACACTCACTTTATATCCAATTTCTTTTAATTTATTTGCAATTAACAATTCAAGTTCAAACTTATTGCAATTTTCTCCAACCCCCGCAATCATAACAATGGGTATTTCTATATCTTTTAATGCATAACCCACTCCTGACTCTTCAAAACTTTGTTCAGGTAAAACTCCGATAATATCTTTTTCTTCCATTATTCTTACAGAGTTTGTCTTTGCAATTTCTTCCAGTTTATCACTTTCTTCTGCTGATAGTTTCCTCGATACCAAAATATTCTTAATATCTTTTGTTAAAAAGATAAGTCGTTTTTCAAACTCCTCTAATGTAATCTTATTGTTTGATTCAACTATCCACAAAAGCTCGATACCTTCTATATTAGAGTCTATTTGTCGAATATCCCCTTCTTCTATAAAGTTCATCTTTCCCCATCCACACGGAGTGTCAACTGCAATAATATCAATATAGTCCATCCATGAATGAAACTCTAAAAATGCCTCGCACTCATCATCAAAGGGATAAACCAGAGTTTTTAATTTCTTTTTCATTAGATCCTCCATATTACTAATCTTCAAATTTACACCCGTATTCACGTAGCGTACAATATTCTTTTAATCTTTCTTCTACTACATGCTTATTGGATTTACATTTCTCTAATCGTTTTATGCGAGAAAGTTGATCTCCTTCTTCTATACCTGCCGCACAGCAATTACAAAAATTAATTGCCCAACATTCTCTGCATTCTTTTTCTGTCAGTTTACCAATATTCAATAACTCATAAGACTTATCATACCAAAATCCTTCAACTAAGTTACCTATATTATATGCTTTACTTGTTTCGTTCACCCTTTCGCATGGGAAGAAATCCCCTTCTACTGTCACAAATAGTCTATTGACACCAGCAAGACAGGGACCACTTGGATGACACTTTATGGTACGAGTAGTATTTAATTGCAATCTATCATGAATATCTGTTTTAATTGTTTTTATATATGAACGGACAAGTTTAGAAACATCTTGTTCTTCAATTCTGCCTAATCCCCACAAATAATTTTTGAAAACTTCATAAAAATAATTTGTACGAAACTCATCACTATACATAACCGGATCAATAGCATCTTTATCACTCACATTTACTGCTGTAACTAAATTTTCTGGACGATAATCGAATGTAAAGTAATTGCTACTATCCAAGAAATTACTATCTGTTCCTAATACAGCATTAAAAGAAATGTTTTTTATATATTCCGGATGTCTTTCTTCTATCTTGGCAATATTATCAATTACCACTTGATATGTACCTTTTAAACTACCCGCAAATTTCCTTCCAGAATTTTGTACATTCTCTGGTCCGTCTAAACTTATAGTTAAATTAAAATTATTTGTTGCCAAAAAATCTATTTTATCATCATCAAGCAATGATGCATTCGTAGTCATATTAAAAATTATTTCTTTTCCCCTAAAAAGGACTTTTGAATACTCTACAATTTCTTTAATCAATTCTATTTCTAACAGAGGCTCACCACCATAAAATCCTATCTGAGCACTCTTAGTATTTTTACAATGATTATAATAAAAATCTACTGCCCCTTTAGCTGTTTCCAACGACATTCTTTTATTTGAATGTACTCTGTTTACATAACTCCCTGAATAAACACAATACTCACACCTAAAATTACAATTTTGTGTCACCTGTAAAATCAATAACTCTACATTATTTTCAAGTTGACTTCTCAATGTATCAGTTAATGGATGTTCAATTTTAATATGCGGATTATTACTTCTTAAAAATCCTCGTTTTCTCATTTGAATAATTTTTTCATCCGATAGCGATTTAATATCCGTATGTTCATTTAATTTTAAATATGTTTCTTTATCTATTCTTAAAATACTATTCGTACAAACATCATAAACATAATAATTCCGATTTGTACTAAAACAGTGAATAAATGCCTTTTCTTTCATAATTAATCCCTATCTTTCTCAATATGATAAACACCTGAAGCAGAAGAATAAAACCCCTACTGCTTCAGGTGCCGTTCAGAGCATTACATATTGCTCCAATTTTCGCCGGACATCGTCTTTGAAACGATTTTTCCAAAGCTGGTTGTGCTATTGGTGTTTTGCAGAGTCATATCTGTCACGCAGTTACAACTTGCCAATGATCTACATACACTAATGCAATCACATGCAAATGCAACCAAAGTACCATTCTGAGCAGCTTTCTTTTTTCCTAATGCCTTCATATACTTTTCTCCTTTCCTCAAAAATTATATAAGAATTTTTCTTATATTCTATTTAACATTTATTAAGAATTATTTTTTTTATATCCAGTATTTTATCAAGTCTATGTTCAACTATTTCTTTTCTGTCAAATTTAATATTAAATTCTCTTTCTATGGCAAAAAATAAATCCAACAAATCTAATGGTGATAACCCAATATTTGAACTTAATAAACTCTCTTTTTCCAACATATCAATTTTAATGTCTTTATTAGTTATACTCTTAATAATATGCTCAAGTTTATCATTCATCTCTATCTCATTCATATATTTTCTCCAAACTCAATATGATTATTTTATTATAAATAGCAAAAAGCAAACATGCAATATGCCTTGCAGAAAGTGACCTTATATTGCAGAAAATGGACAAAAATTCACTTTACAATGCACGCATTTGACCTAAAATAGAAATTATCCTTTATAGAAAATGAACTTTTTAATCAGAAAACGAACGTAAAAAACAGTTTTACCACTTTTAATGATAAAACTGTTCTCCTTAAATTACTATATCATTAATACATTGCCTATCCTCTTGCAACTTCTCTTGATAAAACTGTAATGAATTCCTCCGGGCTTGGCAACCTCCCTATTCCAAACAGACTATCCCACTTACATCGTGTCTCATTATTCATATAACCACTCAATATGGCTTTCTCCATTTCCTTCCTTATTTCACTTTCGCTTTTTTTCTCTCTTTTGGCAATCTTCTTAATAACATCTTTGGCAGCTCTTTCACTCATAATCTTCTCCTTTCAGGTACTATAACTTCTTATCCGTAATTTCTTATAACTGATATGTTAATTTTAACTAATGTATACTTAATTAGTCAAACATTTTGTGTCTACATATTATGACATTACTCGACAAGGAGGTACAAAATTGAACCAAAACGGAAGTATTAAAATCCACTTAGATCAGCTACTTAAAGAGTCTGGTCTAAGCAAAAACAAATTTTGTCAGAAAGCGGAAATACAACGCTCTCAATTAAATGGATATATGAATAATACCATTACACGACTGGATACGGAAGTGCTTGTGCGAATATGCAGGACATTAAATTGCTCTATTGCAGATTTATTGGAATACATCCCACCAGATACTCAGTAAAATAAAAACAGCCTGAAATCCTTACAATTATTTCAGACTGTTTTTTCAAATATACTACTTATCTATACAAAATTGCATTTGCTAAGCAGTTTATGCTCATTTTGAATCCCTTTTCACCAAAATTTCACATTCCACCTTATTAATGTTTTCAGTGATTCTCTCTTTCATGTCATCGGAAACCTCAAAACCATTCGCCACCTCATTTAAGGCTTCCTTAATCTTCTTACCAAATTTATCCATGCTAATTTCCTTCCATATAATATAAAAATTATGCAACCTGATGTTTACAATAAGTGCGAACTGCCAAAAATAAGAATATTGGAAGTTCCACTGCAGCTGAAATCAAAATAACATATGGTGTCCAAAAGCTTGCTCCTCCGATATGCAGAAAATTAAAATTGTAAAGCTGATACAAAAAATTATTCTGCATACCAATACCTGCCGATGGCAAAACTGTTGAAATCCACGAAGCACCCGCAAATGCGCTATAAGCAAATATAGGCAGAAACAATACCACTATGGAAATCAATAGCACAGTTAAAGAATCCTTACATCTGGCAGACAGGAACAATGTACAGCTAACAGTTGCCAGTACCGACAGAAGTCCTGCAAGTGCCAAAATAATCTGAAGCTGTCCCAAATTTATATTTGGCAGATTTATAACCGAAAACAGCATCTGAAAAGAAGTTTTCAGGCAGTCTGTACCAAATGCGAGATTAAGGATTATCAAATGAAGTGACATTCCCAAAACAAAAATTACCGTAAATATGCAACAGGCAGCCAAAATCCGGGTAACGGCTAATTTCATACGCCCGTATTTGGTACAGCGCAAAATACTGTCACTTCCGGTCTGATACTCATTTGCAAAAATAGGTGCTGCAATAGCAACACAAAGGATTGATAGAACCAAAATATACAGTGTTGTATAATCAAACGCATCCCTGCTCATTCCGGGATATAGATAAAACAGGCATTGCGGCTGACCTG
>CAQBGY010000059.1 GCA_948759685.1 uncultured Eubacterium sp. | reverse complement strand
TCTTTCAGTCTTGCATAGGCTCTTACATGATAATCTATATTATATCCTCCTGCAATATCCATTGTTCGGACATAGTATAATGCAGTCTCTGAATCTCCCATCTGTACTTCTGACTTACCTGCATCTGTAGCCTGATAAGAAACAACAAACTCGCTGTTTGCATTAACACTCATTTCCTTATCTACATCTGTTATTCTGTCTGCTAATCCAATAACCAGTCCAAACTCTGAAACTTCCTGACCTTCAACCAATTTTTCCCTCTGGTATACCGTTCTGATTCCAACATCATCCGTTGCACCATCCAATAATGTAGATATCTGATATCCTGTAATTCCAACATCCTTTGAAATCAAATTTCCTGAAATATCCCACTGTTCTCTTAACCAGTGATCTCTGTTCTTCATCCAGTCTCTCAAAAATTCAACAGAATCATCATATGTATTCCACTCTCTAAAATTAGCATAACTATATGCATCTGCCATATCCGGATTGATAATACTCCAGCCCGCTCCCAACTGTTCCTTTGAAACATAATTTCTTTCAAAAGAAGCTCTATACTGATTTACAACTGCATCCAATCCAAATCCTTCTTCTGCCTTACTTCCATCATAAATTGCCTGAATATATGGTAAATATTGGCGATAATAGTTTGCTACCAGATTTTTAAATTTTGTGTTCTTCATTAAATAAGTATACCAAACAAGTTCCTGTGCTTTAAAACTATTATAGGTCACACCATCTTTATACTCTCCACTATAGTAAGCACCAAGATTTCCCGATGACAAATCATAATCCCAACATGGACCACCATACATAATGTTATCTTTTACATAAAATCTTGTGGAGCTGAAATTAAAATCGTTATTTCTAAAAATTTCATTTACTAAATAAAATTTCGCGAAAGAATCCATATCTACATATTTCGATGCTTCGTCATAATCATCATTTTTTAAAGCATCTTCGAAATTTGCAATCAGGTTTTGTGTATTAATAATTTTATCCTGATACAACGCAATCTTATCCGTTTCATTCGGACCAAACTCAGGCTCTCCTAACATAAACAGTATTCCCAGCCCGCTTCTTTCTAAATGAAATGTTTCTGCTGCATCTCGTCCATTATTATCAACTTCCAAAACAACATCGTTATTTGTTGTCTCTTCCGGATCACTAATTTCAATACGCCCTGAGCCTGTTTCTACTGATTCTATTAATAAATAATTTCCTGAATAATTTCCATTAACATAAACATCCACAAATCTGCATTCACTAGTATAGTCAAGCCTCATAATGCTTGCCAGCTGCATAACTAATGCATTTCTTACCAACGATTTGTCAAACGCATTTGCAAGTAAACTCCACTTCTTTGCCTTACCTTTCATTCCCAGCAATTCCTGCTTTTTATTTAACTTGAAATTATATGGTTTCTTTTCTGCCCCGGCTGTAGAATTACCACGAATTTTTATATCGCTGGCTGCATCAGTAACATCTTTATATATACCTTTATCATCAACAATAGTAATTCCTACATTGGCTTTTCCTCCCGGCTGCTTTGCAAAATAAGTTCCACTAATATCTCTTCCCTGTGTAGATATGTAAATCTGAGGAATATCATTATAATCAACAAGCTCCTCTTCAATCGTAATCTTAGCTGTAGTTTCTTTCGTTTCCTGTCCTTCTGTTCCAACCGCTTTTACAGCAATATCATGCTGGCCTTTGGTAATGTTCTTTACATCTTGTGACGTTAGATAACAACAAGGTCCTGATATATTTTTAACAAACATACCATCAATATAGACGTTATAATTTTCTGCCAATTCTCCCGGATTAAACTCTAAAATATATTTTCCAGTATATTTTGCATAACTTGTAACAGATAAGTTACTTGCAGGAGAAAGTATTGGTACATATTCTTTTTGCTCATCAGCACCATATACAGCCAACTCCCAAATAGAATAACCATAGCCTGTTGTCCGTGAGGTGCCGTTAATTTTAACAAATCTTGTCTGTACTTCATCTGTTAATAGAATCCTGTCATATCTGTTAGCAACTTCACTCTGATTCTTAACTGTTGCCGCAACTACGTACTCCTGTCCATCTGTTGAAACCTCTACTGTATAATCTTTTGCTGATGCATTCTCCCAAACTGCCGCTATTTCTTTGACCGAATATACAGCTCCTAAATCGACAATAATTTCCTGTGGGTCACTACTAAAAGATTCCCATCTGGTATCAGCATTATTATCTATGGCGAAACTCGCATCTCCAGAAGATGCCTCTGCTTTAATCCCAGTATATCTTAAATAATTAAATCCATTTTCATTTGTATCTGGAAGTAATCTTCCTGCTGAAGTATTTTGTTCAAATAAAAACGCTGCTTTAACATTTACCTGAGTGCTGACACTTTGTGAAACTCCACCATTATAATTTGCCCTTACAGATACAGTATGAATTCCCTCTTCCACATCTGCAAAAGTATATATTCCTGGTTTTACATCTTTCTCTACCTGTTTTCCATCAATAGCAATTGTATATGTGTAATTTTCCTGTCCTGCTGTCTCAGCTATTGTTACCTTAATTGTATTATATGCTTCAGATACTGCTGTCATTTCAGGAGCATCTACCTCTATATGTTCTCTCTCTGCGCCTGCATTACCTGTTCTATCCAGTACTGCAATTTCTCTTACCTGAATTCCCCAGCCTACATTTCCATTATAAAGAACTCTGATTGCACTTACAGTGCTTATATCGGATACTATATCACTCATATCTGCAGTTGTTACATAAGCCAATGAATCCTGATTTTTATTTTCTGAAGGCATCTCACCTGCCGTTACAGTTTTAACTGTATGAAAACTTTCTCCATCATCTGAATACTGAATTGTATAACCAATATCGATTGGCGCCAGATTATTTCTTCCATCACGATACCAGACTACAATTTCATCAATTGATCCGGTACTAATTGGCTCATTCAGGTTAATCTGATAATATCCTGTATTATTGTGAGCTCCATCTACGTGAATACCTACATAATTATCGTGATTATGAATAATACCATCCGTAATTGCCTTACTATTATTAATACCTTCCTTCCATGAACTATAAGTAGAATCTGTTCCTAATGCCACATTATAATTAGCATTTCCAACCATTTCTTCTAATGATATTGGTCCTGTTACCATTACAGTACCACTGACACCTTCAGAAACAAATCCATTAACATTCATTACCTGAACTTTAACCGTATGTTTGCCTGTTTTCACATCACTAATTATATTTTGTTCTCCTGCTTTAGCATCAGTCAGGATTTCCTCTCCATCTATAAAAATGGTATATGTCACATTATCAGTCTCACTGGCATCAAACTGTACCCCTATATGATTATCCTGTGGCACTGTCAACGTAAGATTTGTTACATCTGCAACCTTTTCACCTTCTACTGTTTCAGCATTTTTGTCTGTATCAAGCACAGCAAACTCACGAATCTGCATTCCATATGCTGCCTGTTTTGGGAAATAAAGTCTTACATATCTTACAATTCCCATAACACTGCTCACATCATCAATTGTTCGGTTATCTGCATCCAGTACTGCCCTTTCCATTGATGCTACATCACGGAAATTTTTTCCGTCAATAGAGTACTGTATTCGATATGCTTTATTCAAAACAGTATCATTGTCCTGACCGTCTTTATACTGAACAACAATCTTATCAATCGTATCTGCTTTATAATATTTTTCCAAATCAATCGTTGCATATACCGGGTCTCCATTTTCATTACCCCATGCACTGGATGTTTCCGCATTTGTCAATGCGAGATAACCATTAGTTAACTGTCCATCATTTAAAAATTCCAATTTTCCTTCATTATTGCAATTCTTATAAATCGTTGTTTTTTTCTTCTTCGCCAGATTATACGCATAACTGCCCATCTGATCTTCTATATCTGTGAAAACCTCTTCGTAATCTGTTGCATCAAACTGTTTTTTTAGATATTTAATTCTTCCAGACATGTATGTCTTAAAATCATTTAAATAACCATCATAATTATCATATATCTTTAAAGAACCTGATACATTTCCAGTGGCTCTCGCTTCGTCCGCGGTTGCACACTCATGCTCTCCTGCTGTATATAATTTATCAATACCCCATCCGGTATTCACACCTGTTTTATCTATAGAATATTTATTAAATGCCAAATTACTATAGTTAGCATCAATAGACTTTCTCAATGTCTTTACTACAGTATCAATTGTTCCATCAGTTGCAACCAGTTTATTAATTTCAGGAAGAACTTCATTAAATCTCTCTGTAACTCTTGATGCAAACTCTTTATTTTTCATCAATGCACCAAACCAAGGATTATTCTGGGCATGCATATCATTATCAGGATTTGCTGCCGCACCATCTGCATTACCACTTGATAAGTCCAAGTCCCAAAGAGGTCCCGCATATAGCTTTTCTGTCCCATCCGCTGACTTCTTAATAAAATATCGTACAGAGCTGAAACTTACATCCGTAATGCGAAACAATTCTGCCGTGATATAATAGTTCACAAAAGAATCTACGTCAATTAATTCTCCGATTTCATCTAATGTTCCATCACCACCATTTTGTATTTTCGACTCCAGAGTATTTAAATAATTCAGCGTATATGTTTTCTTTGCTGCATACATTTCATTAAACTCTAACCACTCCTGATGATCTTCATTGTTTGGATTTGCTGCATCACTGCCCGGACCTTCCGGTTCATTAATTGTAAATCCTACATTCATCAATGTAGTATGGGCATCTAAATGAGCATCTTTTCCTGCATCTCTGTCTGTCATATCCAGTTCTAAAAGAATCTCATGGTTATCCGGATTTTCTGCATCAATATCTACACGTGTAGAACCTGCTTCTACTGACTCCAGAAGAAGATATGCTCCCATATAATGTCCATCCAGATAAAAGTCAAACGGTTCACATTCACTGGTATATTGAAATTCCTGGTTTGCCTCCATTACTTTATGATGGAATTGTACACCAATTTGATTTCTAATTAGTGCTTTGTCAAATGTATTTGACAACAAACTCCATTTCTTAGCTTTTCCAAACCCGAACACATCTGTCTTACTGTCAAATTTAATATTATATGGTTTCTTCTGTCCAGTAGATGTAGAATTACCACGGAGTTTAATCGTTCCACTGCCTTCAGAATCAATTTTGCCATCGGCATTATAGACTACCAATGATGACTTCACATCAACCTTATCTCCGGATTTATATAAATCATGGTTACGTGTTTTTTCATCTCTTGTAGTTGTTACATATATTTTTGCAATGCCTGTGTCAATATTATCAGCTTTCTTAGTAGTGTATGTAAAATAATTTACTGCTGAAGCTTTACTCTCAAGAATTTCTTCGACACCATCTACATTCGTTCTCTTTAAAACCTGTTTTACTGTAATTTCATAAGTCTCTCCTTCTACAAATCCCCAGTCACTGATATCCACAGCTGAACCAGATTTAGTTACAGTTGTTTTTTTCTCTGTGCCCACATAGACATCAAATGCTTTTTCATCCGTACCTGCTATTTGATATGTATCTTTATCTACATCATCAAAAACAATTTCAAACCCACCACTTCCTGTTCTAAAATCACATAAATAGGCTTTCTTTGGTGCATTCAGTGATGTTATCTGTGTACTGTCAGGCAATGAAATATCTTCTGCCTTTGCTTCTTTTGGTGTAAAGCTAATGCCTGATAAGACCATTACCAGACTTAAAATCATTGCTGACACCTTTCTCATTTTTCTCTTCATATTTCTCTCCTTTTTAGTTTATTTTTATTCCGAGAGCATTTTGCTCTTTTTATCCTAAATATATCTTAGCATTTTTCTATCAATAGTGATATGTAAACGAAACCATAAAAACACTTTTAGCTCTTTGAACAACCCGTAATATTTAAAATCGATTTTTTACAACTTTTTCCCCAATTTATTTAATTTTTTTTGGGTAAAGTGCACAAAAAAATAGTGGGTAATAAAAACGTTTTATTACCCACTATTCTACTATCTTATTTTTACAACTTTTCTATTACTCCATGCACCATAATAACGAATCTTTTTAGCTACTCTTACACCTCTAACCTTAACATACAGCTTTTTAGCTTTCCTCAATTTTTTAACTGGAAGATAAACTTTTATCTTTTTAACCAGTTTTGTAACCGTTTTTTTCTTGGTAAATTTCTTAGAAGAAGAAATTTTCACCTCATACTTTGTTACATTCTTCAATCTCTTGAAAATTAATTTAATTTTCTTTGCATTTTTCTTTTTTAATGCTTTATTTACCTTTCCCTTAGCGACTTTGATTGAAGCAGTCGCTTTATTATTGCCTGAATTTGAAACATTTGATGTAGTCTGTGTTTGTGTAGTCTGTTCCTCAGTTGTTTCTAATACAGTAACCTCTGGTGTTGTTGTCTCTGGTATTGGCGTTGTCTCAGGTGCCGGTGATGTCTCAGGTGCCGGTGATGTGTCCGGTGTTAATGTTGTCTCAGGCGCTGGTGTTGTCTCAGGTGCCAGTGTTGTCTCAGGCGCCGGTGTTGTATCTGGTGTCGGTGTTGTCTCCAGTGTTGATGTTGTCTCAGGTGCCGGTGTTGTCTCCTGTATTGATGTTGTCTCAGGTAACGTTGTCGGAGGTTCAACCGGCTTGCTGTCTTCATATGCCTTTGCCATATCTATTCCCCACTGGCCACAAAGCCATATATTTCTCTGCTCCATCCAGTCACGTAAAAACTCTATCGGCTCCTGCCATGTTTCCCAGCCAGATTCTGCAGCATAACTATATCCATCATCATTGGTTAAAAACCAACCTGCACCCAGCTCGTTTTCAGGTCTGTAATTTCTTTCAAATGATGCTCCATAATTTTCAACTAAATATTTTACACTTATCTCTGTTTCCGAATCATTCTTATAAATATTCTGAATCTTATATTGTAGTTCTTTATATCTATCTTTTACTTTATTATAGAATGTATCATTTAAGAACAACTGTCTATACCAGTTCATATTCTGACAATAATAGCCTTTATAGCTGACACCATCTACATAGTAATCTTTATAAAATGAAGATTTACAATTTCCACTGGATAAATCATAATCCCAGCATGGACCTGCATATACCTTATTATCTTTAATAAAAAATCTTGTAGAGCTAAAATTAAAATCAACATTTTTAAATAATTCATTTATAATATAGAAATTTACAAAACTATCTTCATCAATATATTGTAATATCTCTTCATAATTCCGGTTACGTAATGTTGTCTCAAAATTATTCAGGTATTGCTTGACTCTTTCAATTTTTTCATCTACCTGGACATCTGTTAAGTCATCTCCCTTTTCCGGATCATTTACATCAAATGTTGTTCTAAGAATATCTGTTGTAAAATGATCCACATCCGGTTCATTTCTTGTACCCAGCTCTAATAAAATATCATTACTCTCTGCATTATACGCATCAATGTCTATTCTTTCTTTTTTTGCCTCGACAGCTTCTGTAATCAAATAATTTCCATTAAACTTGCCATTTAAATAAACTTCCACAAATCTATTGTCACAGGGATAAGGAACTCCAACCTCTTCAGCAAAATCGTGGACTAAACTATTTCTTATTAACGCCTTATCAAAAGCATTTGCTAACAGACACCATTTCTTTCCTTTTTCCATACCTAATAAACTTTGTTTTTTGCTAAGTTTAATATTCCATGGTTTCTTTGGTGCCCCTGCTGTAGTATTACCACGAATTTTTATGTTACATCCGCTATCAACAAAATCTTTACTATTTCCTCCATTTTTATCAATTACTGACACTGTAACATCTGCATTCTCATGATAACTGCTTGATATATTCCCTTCTGTGTAAATATATATCTGTGCAATATCTGTATTAGTTCCTGCATTTCCCTGTACAGTAAATTTTGCACTAACCATAGTAGACTCTTTTCCTGTTTCATCTGTATTGGCAACATACAAAATATGTTCTCCCGGAGATAAATCTCCGATTTCCTTTTCTGAAAGATAGTAACCGGAACCTTTTACAGTTTTCACTTTATTATCTTTATTATCAATATAAAAATTATATCCTGCTGACTCCCCAGCCTCATTAAAATATACGATATATTTTCCGGTATATCTGTAATAATCTCTGATTCTTAAGTTTGACAAAACAGGGATAAGCTCTCCCTGAGGGTCATTTCCAAAAAATCCAATTTCAAATATGGAATCGCCATAATTCGTTGTTCTGGCAGTACAGCTAATTCTGACTGTTCTTACACGAATTTCATCAGACAATTTCAGATTATCTGTTCTCTTTCCATGTGTATCCGTAATCTGTGTCAATGTCTGAAAATTTATTCCATCTGCCGAAACTTCTACAGTATATTCTTTTGCAGAAGCTCCCTCCCAGTAAATGGCAATATCTTTAATCGAATATAGATTACCTAAATCTACAGTTAAATGTTGTGGATCTACTCCATGCTCTGACTCCCATCTGCTGTCTGTATTTCCATCAATTGCTTTTTTTGCTGCATTCTTCTCTGATGAAGCAGATGCTGTTACACCTTCATATTTCGTATAGTTTTTGTAAGAAATACCATCTATCATCATACTATCCGACCCTAAAGCTCTGATGATTTCAGCATCTCCGCCATTTACAATGTCTGCATCAACTGTAACATTGTCTAAATTTACCTTGATTTCTTCTGCTTTTACCTTTTTTATCACAGTATCTGCCGGAAGAACATTGATTGATGTTACAACCAATGCAAAAGATAAAAATAAAGATGCAATTTTGTGAATAGTTACTTTCATGTTTGTTTACCTCCTTTATTAATATCCGAACCCTTTCTATTTCACATTATAACAACTTCATTATATGTTTGCATCTACTTTTTTCACACATAAAAAAAATGGCAATATCTACAAATGTTACTACAAAACACCTGTAAATATTACCATAACTTTGTCATTAAAACGGTTTTATTTTCACTGTTAAAACATCATGTTATTTTACAATCGTGCTGTTCCAGTTAAAATCTCCCTCTTTATAAGTACTGTCTACTTTCTTCAATATCTTATTGTAAATGTAGTCATATGCACTCTTTCGAGGTGTCAAATTTTTCTGATATATATAGTCTGCTACTTTATAAACAGTATAAGTTCTTACATCACTGTATACAATTGAACCATCACTTAATTTCGCATAGACTCTGATATAATACTTCGCTGTATATGCCTCTTTTGAAAGAGAATCACTACACTCCATTGTTCGGGCATAATATTCTGCAGTTTTAGACTCGCCCATAACAGCTCCTATCTTTCCTGCATCAGTTGCTACGTATGATTTTACAAACTCACTCTCTGAACCATATACAACATCCTGTTTGTTAATCGGATTATCTCCATAAACTAAGCCATAAATAATTCCTAATTCCTGAACTTCTTTTCCTTCTACAAGAGGTTCTGTCTGATAAATAGTTCTAAATCCCATATTACCATCTACTCCATTATAAGAAGTACTAATCTGATAACCTGTAATATCAATATCCTCACTGATTAATTCCTCATAATCAGACGGATTAATCCCCCACTGACTGCAAATCCACTCATTTCTGTTCTGCATCCATGTTGTCAGATATTCTAGATGCTGATCATATGTGTATGTATTATATGGAGATACTGTGCTGTAACTGTACTGCCAGCCTGTCTGCTCATATGTATCGGCAATACTCTCACTCCATCCTGCTCCACCCTGTGATACTGCAGTATAATTTCTCACTCTGGATTCTCCCATAATATCAATATTCTTTTGTATCTGGCTCTTTCCTAACTGGTTGTCTTTATAAATGTTCTGAATTCTTGGCTGAACTTCTTTATATCTTTCAATAACCTTGTTCTTAAATGTCGCATTTTTCATCAAATAATGAAACCATTTATTCTTTTCCTGTCCCATAAATGTATTATAAGTTCTATATTCTGGTGCAATAGAGTTTCCAGATGATAAGTCAAAATCCCATAAAGGCCCTGCGTGTATCGTAGGTGCACCATTGACATCATATGTAATATAAAACTTAACTGAAGAGTATGCAAAATCTACCGTCTGAAATAACTCATTTACTATATACATGCTCACAAAAGAATCCACATCCATATATTGAAGAACTTCATCTGATGATGTGTTTGTTAAAGCATTTTCAAAATTTGTAAGTGTACTTACCCATTTCTGATATCTCGATGAATTAGTATCCAATGTATCCTCTGTTACAAACCTTACTCCTGTTACCGGAGTCTTGTAATACAAACATTCATCTTCATTCTTATCATTGTCTTCCCATTCAAATAAAATATCATCAGAAGTATCCTCATCATTATATTCACATCCGGAACGTCCATTTTCTGCCGGCTCACTGATGACATAACTACCCATCCGCTTACCGTCGATAAATAATTCAGCATAATGTTCTTCTGGTGCTGCGATTCCTCCAATTGCTGCACCTAAATCCATTGCAAGTTTATTTCTCATCAATGTTTTTTCATATGCATTTGCTAAAAGACACCATTTCTTTCCTTTACTCTTTCCCTTCATAACTTCTTTCTTAGAATTAAAAGAAATATTATATGCCTTCTTGGCTGCCAGTGATGTAGAATTTCCTCTTAATTTAATTGTTCCACCATCATTGACTGTATTAATCTGACCGTCATTGCTGATAATTGTCAGCGATGCCGATGTTTTTGTTGCCTTAATAATATCAGAACCGCCTTTTGTTCCATCATTTGTAACTACATAGATTCTGGAAATATCTGCCGGGTCTGATGCAGCACTTGTCTCCTGCAGTACACGAACTTTTGCTGCTTCTGATTTTGCTGATACCTTTCCCTGTGCATCTACAGACTGAAGATATAAATTATGTAATTGTCCATCAGCATACTGCTGAAAAACTGATGCGTCAATATATTCTCCTGACTCAGTAATCGTTTTTAAGATTTCTGAATTATCTAAATAAACATTATATGATACAGCTCCCTCTACAGGAGTAAATGTTATCTGATATCCTTTCTCCTGGGCATAGAAATTATATCCCGCTACTTTGGTTGGTGCTGCAATAACCCCCGGATCAACCGGTTCTGTCGGGTCTGGAGTTTCTGTCGGTATCTCTGAAGATGTACCGTTTTTATTATAAATATACATCTCAGCCTTAATACTTCCGGCAGAATTTTTTACAACAAGACTGTTATACTGTTCCTTAAATGCAGAAACATGAAAAATTACTCCTGCCCCCTGTTTGTCAAAAGCTGTAGTTACTTCATCATTAATCATAATATCTCCGAAATCTGCATCAGAAAACGTCATATAAATACCTGCCGCAGATGCAAAACCGGGATGCTGTATATTTACAATCTCAGCTTTACCTTGACCAACTGCAATTTTGAAAACATCTGTGTAACTCTGGTCACCTGAACCATTTCCTAAAAAGCTCACCGATGACCAGTCATAATTTTGTGCATCATTCTGACTCGCCTCAGTTTTAGAAGGTAAATAATTGAATGCTGCTGTTACTAGAGTTAAAACCAGTAATGAGGCTACTATTTTTTTCCACATCTTCATCTTTAATCCTCCACTTCCTCTGGTTTCACAACCGTGTTATTCCATATAAAATCAACTTCCTCATAATCTTTAAATACTTTTGACAAAATATTTTCATACAAATAACTATGAGAAGATTTTGTATTCATTAGTTTACCTTGATATAACTTGTCCGCAACTTTTGCAATCGAATAATCGCTTACATCACTATAAGCATAACTTCCATCAGCTAAAACTGCATATGCTCTGACTTTATAATCTGCAGTCAAAGCTGTTACGGTACTTCCTCCAAACTTCATTGTTCTTGCGAAATATGTTGCTGTCGCTGAATCTCCTAACTGACTCTGTAATGTTCCTGCACTTGTAGACTCATAAGATTTTACATATGAATTAGTAGTTCCTACATACATATCATCATCCGTAATTCCTGTATCTTTATTACCATAATTTTTTAACCCATAAATAAATCCCCATTTTTTAACCTGCTGTCCATCAATTACCGGTTCGACATTTGCAGCAACTCTTACCCCTTCATAGGATGTACTGATCTGATAGCCTAGCAGATTAATTTCCTTATTAGTAATTTGAGCAGGTGTAGTTGTCTCTTCCGGAGTTGTTACTTCTAATGTTGTCGTTTCTGGTGTTGTCACTTCCGGTGTCGTCGTTTCCACTACAGGCGGCGTTCCATATTTAATAACAAAATGGAATTCATTTTCATTGTTATCCTGAACTGTAACCAGATTATAAGCGTTCTTCTTTAATGCCGACATTGGAATCCAGAAATTTGCCCCTGGCGAAGGCGACTCCTGCACATCTCCATTACATTCTACACGTTTAAATTGAGGTTTTACCTTTTTTCCCCATGTTGCAACATAAAATTTATCTCCCTGATCCAAACAATAATTAACTTCATCATCCGTTTTTCCTTCATAAAATGCAACCGATAAATCCTGATTATTATTTGATGCTTTATATGTCAACCCTGAGAAATCTCCATCCGGAGAAACAATTTCTCTTGTAGTTGTCTCAATTTCTGTCGAACCTCCCTGATATACTCTGACATAATCAACATGCATTGTAGCCGACTGAAAATTATCATCTACCGTAGTGTTACCTGTATATCCGGTACCCGGACCGCCAAGTGCAAGATTAAATAAGAAGAAATGTTCTTTCTGAAATGCATACTTATTACCTTCATTCAGATATGCAACCAGATACACATTATCATCTACATACCACTGAATTTTATCTTCATCCCATATAACCCCATATGTATGCCATCCATTTATTCCATTCTCTTCATTGTTATCAAAATAGTAATATTCACCATTACTATAACTTCCCCAATACTCATGATTATCTTTGATGGGACCCACACCGCCTCGTCTCCAGTGAATAGTTCCTTCAGTATAATTTCTGTCGTTGGCATGTTCCATAATATCCAACTCACCACAAGAAGGCCAGATAATACCTTCATCTGTAGTTCCGTCACTATAGTCATGTCCCATCATCCAGAAAGCAGGCCAGACTCCCTTTTGATTTCCACCTTCTACTTTAATTCTCGCCTCCATTTTTCCATACTGAAAAGACTTCTTTTTCCATGTGGTAATTCTTCCTGATGTATAATTGCGATTTTCATACTGCTCTTTTTTTGCAGTTATCTTTAATTCACCATCAGATACACTGACATTATCTGTTCTGTCAGTATAATACTGTATTTCTTCATTTCCCCAACCATTTCCTTCAGGGCCTATTCCCACATCATAACACCAGACATCAGTGTCTAATGAATCCCCTTCAAATTCATCACTCCATACCAATTCCCAGTCTGAATCAACAGCAAGAACTTTATCAGAATCAGAAAGATTAATAATCTGTAATCCTGTTATAGTTAAAATTGTTGCCATCAAAATAGACAAGATTTTCTTTTTTAACATAAAAATCCGCTCCTTTTCCTTTCACTTTTCCTTAAATCTATAAAAACACATTTTCATTTATTATATCAATTTTTTCCATAGAATGACAGTTTAAATACAAATATTTTAAACGAGGCTTTTAAAAATATCGCATCAGTAATTAGTATTATCATAGCTGCTCCCCAATAGCACTTAAACATTTCTATAATAATTTCTAATTTCTGATACGATATTATTTATTACTGATCTATGTTAAAAACTATTTTTTAATTTTTACTTTTTTTCGATTACTCCATTTACCATAATATTTCTTTTTATTTACTACTTTAATTGCTCTCGCTTTTACATAGTAATTTTTAGATTTCTTCAATCTCTTTATTTTTATTGTAAATATCGTTTTCTTGACTGTTTTTGTAATTGTAATTTTCTTCTTATTATTAAATTTCTTCTTTATTGAAACTTTTACCTGATAAGAAGATGCTCCCTTAATTCTCTTGAGAGTTATCTTTATTTTCTTTGCAGATTTTCTCTTAATTGCCTTCTTCACCTTTGTTTTTTTAACTACAACATTTGTTGTAACTTTAGATGGTGTTATTGTAACAGGCAAATCTGTTGTTGTCTGCTTTTGCGTTTCCGTTGTTTGTTTTGGTTCCTCTGTTGTCTGGGACACCACTGTTGTCTGTGGTACTGGTGTTGTCTGTGGTACCGGTGTTGTCTGTGGTACTGGTGTTGTCTGTGGTGGTACTACTGTTGTCTGTGGTGGTACTACGGATGTATCTCCAACAATATTTCCTTTTGAATCCTTAACCACAACATTTGAAAAG